>RPQV01000690.1 GCA_003818595.1 Calditrichota bacterium | reverse complement strand
TTTGGCCATGGGGACGGTTTTTGAACTGCAGATCGATTCAGAGGACGTCAAATATGCCAAATCGGCTGCGGTTGAAGCCTTTCGCTTATTGGATTCTTTGGAACAACTGCTCAGCCGTTTCATTGTGAACAGCGATGTCAGCCGCATCAATTCGCTCGTCGTCGGTCAATCAACCCGCATCAGCGTGACCTCTTTTGAATGCCTGCTGCAATGCGTCGACATGTACCTGATCACCCACGGTGTCTTTGACGTCACCATCGGCGAACTCTATCACGTCTGGTTGAACGATGACATGTCGCTCAAGCAGCCATCCTCAATGGAAATTGAATTGGCCCGACGACATGTCGGAATTCAGCACCTCGAATTCGACGATCTTGACTTTAGCGTCACCATGCGCGGCGGCCCGGTGAAGATCGATCTCGGAGGATTCGGCAAGGGTTTCGCCGTGGATCGAATGGCCGAATTATTGATCGAGTGGGATATCGATTCATTCGTCATCAACGGCGGGCAGAGCTCATTGCGTTTCGGAGCGCCGCCGCATGACCAGCCGGGATGGTTGATCACCCTCAGCGATCCCTTTAATGGATTTCAGGAATTTCGCCGACTGCATCTCGCCCACACCTCCATCTCCAGCTCCGGCATCCAGAAAGGAGCGCACATCATCGACCCGCGCACCGGTTATCCCGTGCGCGAAAAGCGGGCGAGCTGGTCATTGTCGCCCTCGGCATCATGCGCCGAAGGCTGGTCGACGGCGTTCATGATCATGAACTTGGCGGAAATATCGCAACGCTGTACGGCAAACAAAGACCTAAAAGCATTGATACTGACCGCGGACGATTCACCGCTTGAAAAGCGACTTGCCACGCATGGTGAAATATGAACACATTATGGAATTTTAAATCTCAACGCTCGAACGCCTGCAGCGGCAGAATTTTATTCGTCCTGCTGCTGTTCACCGCGCCGCCATCGCTCCTTCCTGCCGTTTTTAAAAACAGTTTAGCCGGTCAGCTCGCCGACGCATCAACCGGCAAGGCGGTCTATTATGCGAACGTGTTCCTGGCCAATACCACGCTGGGCAGCACCAGCGACAGCAGCGGCAGTTATTTGATCAAAGCCATCCCGCCCGGACACTATACCCTGGTGGTCGCGCACATCGGTTATGAAACGGAACAGATCAATCTGCAAATCGGCGCCGGCGATAAAAGCATTTACAATTTCGTCCTCCATCCGCGGGTCATGGAATTGCAGTCGCTCTATATCGAAGGATTGCGCGATCCGGAATGGCTGCGCCAATTGGAGCGATTCAAAAAGGAATTTTTAGGGTTCTCGGAAAATGCGGGTGCTTGCGAGATGGTCAATCCCGAGGTCATGCGGCTGACGCTGGAGGGTACGAATCTGCGTGCCGCTTCAGCAGCTCCGCTGGAAATCATCCATCACCGCTTGGGATATCGCATTCTGGTGATCATCAAATCATTTTTCATTCGCGATGACCAAACGTATTATTCGCTGCTTCCGGTATTTCAGCCCTTAACGCCGAAAGATGCGACGCAGGAAAAAGAATGGCAAGTCAATCGAGAACAGGCATTCTGGGGATCGTACCGTCATTTTTTTTATGCATTGTTTTCCGGCCAATTGGAAGCGGCCCAATTCTCGGTGGAGAGTGTGGATGAATCCCGCCCGTTCAAAGCATCGATGAACCGATATACCTCGCGATCCGCGCCCGGCTCGATATATTCAAACACAAGCTATGGATTGATTAAAAAGATACACTTTAATAACTATTTGCGCATCCGCTATCAGGAGAACTTTGCCAAAACCTCATTTTTAAAGTTGCCGTTCGATACGCTGCAGGTCGATTTGACCGGATCAAGCATGACCGACGCCAAAATCATTCGCTCGGGATACTGGGGGAGCATTCGTTTTGCCGATGAATTGCCGCTCGATTATCAGCCCGAATGACCAGCCGTTCAACGGTGAACCATGATTCCTTAGCGCAGATGACCCAATTGCTTCTTCAGATTCAGCAATTCTCTCAAAATGGCCGAGGGCATTTTGCCAACCTCCAAGCGACTGTCCGGATCAGCCGTCCATTCAACCGGAAACTCGGCGATGCGATAGCCCTTGTGCAGGGCGCGCAAAATAATTTCGACATCAAATTGAAAACCGTCGGTGATCGCCTCTCCATAGAGCTCGCGCGCAACATCGCCGCGATACATCTTGAATCCGCATTGGGTATCAGTCAGCTCGGTGGGGAGCTGCATGACACTTTTTATAAAACGTTGAAAAAACGTCGACGTGATCCGGCGAATCCGCAGGTGTTTTTTCAGAATGGTGCTGTTGGGTCGACGACGGGATCCATGCGCCAAATCACATTGCCCGGTTTTCAACAGCTCCATTCCGCGCAGCGCATCCTCAAAAGGAATGCACAATCCGCTGTCGGCAAACATGGCCACTCTGCCGCTGGATTTCATCATGCCGGAGCGCACAGCGTAACCCTTGCCTCGATTCGGATAATAGCGGATAATGTGCAGGGTGACGGATGCGGGCAGCTTGCTCACCTGCGCGTGCATCGCCGTCTCATCCTCGCTGCCGTCATCGACGATAATCACCTCGCCCGACTGAAAGTGGGCGTCGATGAAACCGGCCGCGGCATGAACATCGAGTGCAATTTTATGACTTTCGTTAAAAGCAGGAATAATAATCGAAATATCCACGAGTGCATCCTATTTTGG
>RPQV01000689.1 GCA_003818595.1 Calditrichota bacterium | reverse complement strand
TGGCGTCATACAATTATTCACAAGCCTTGACCGGCGGCGAATTCCTCTGCCGTTCGATTGCGGCGATACAAAAGTCGGCGCAACGGCTCTATGATGATTCTGCCTCATCGCGTGCGCGCGGAGAATCATATCTCAGCAGTGACGGTCGCACGGTGTTCCATTTTCAACAAAAGGTTTCCGAGATGCTGCCGGTCATCAATTTTAATACCGAGGCGGGCGATAAAAAGACGCGATTGCTCAATGATTTTATTCTCCTCTACCCTCAACTGACCGAAAGAGAAGACAAGCTGAGATACTGGCAGGCGGTGGAGCGCATTTTCATCGAACTCGAATTGTCTCGGTCGCAATCCGGGTATGCAATGTTTCAACGCAATGCCGAGGGACTCTTGACCAAGCCCGATCATATGGTCAATCAACTGCTCTCTTTTGCTGACCGTGAACAGGATGCCGATGTTCAGACGTCAGCCCAAACGGTATGTCGCCAGGTTGTTAAAGATTTAAAAAAACCGCTCTCAGCCGACGATCAGGAGCTCATTGACCTCGTTGAACGCAACCGCGAATTCATGCAGGCTCTGAAATTGGATTCACTCGCGCGAGTTCATCACCCTCGTCAGGAGATATCCTCATGGATGCGCAAAGGTCTCAGCGCCGCAGATCCAGCTGAGCAGATTTCGGCTTACTCGCAGGTTTTGGCTATTGATTCATCCAATGTTGTCGCCCTGAATAACCGCGGCAGTGCCTATCAGCAATTAGGACAATATGATCAGGCTGTTTCAGATTATTTGCGTGTCGTTGCCGTTGACAGCAACCATAGCGCAGCCTGGTTTAATCTCGGCATGGTATACAGATTGATGGGTAATGTCGGCCGCGCTCTGACTGCTTTGGACAAAGCGATTGATTTGAACCCAAATTTGTCCCAGGCTTTTTTTCTTCGCGCATCAATTTTATATCAACAGAACGATTTAAATCAGGCGGTCGAGAACTATACTCGCGCGCTTGAGATCAATCCGCACAATGCAACATTTTGGAATAATCGCGCACTCGCCTGGAAAAGTCAGCGGAAATTTGATGATGCGTTGGATGATCTTCGTAAGGCGATTTCACTGACGCCTGATGATCCTAAGATTTGGTATAATCTGGGTTGTATTCATTGGGAGCGGCATGATTGGAAGGCGGCTGGTGAAGCCTGGGAAAAATGTCTGGCACTAAATCCTGCGCATGAAAATGCAGTAAAATGGTTGGCATTGGTGCGGGAGCAGCTGTTAAAAAAGAAACGATGACGGTGCTTAATCTATAGTGTCTACTGCCTTTGCACCTGCGCGGAAGAATCGTGTCTTGTCGCGATGAGGAACGAGAGGGGCGAAAATCCCAAATAAATGGGCGGTATCTCCAAGGCTCAAGGGACCTGCCAGACTTTACCCGATTGAAATAACAAAAATGATTGCGTCATGACATCCCATTCGAATATCGAGTCATAACCCCAGGCATCATCAGGAGAGATGAAAAATTGAAAGAATGCCTGGTATCTTCCACTCTCTAATGGGGTCACATTGCAGGTTAATATAGGCACACCGTAGCCATGAGCCGCCAGGTAAGCATCACAACCCTGAGGAGAAAGACTGAGTACAATCCCTTTCTTCCGCTTATACTCTATTGGATGCTCGCTTGGCTGTTCTGCAATGATCAGTTGATTGGAGGGAAATTCGTTCATCTCAAATTCTAATATGTATTGATGGAGTTTTTCTTCCACGGTAAAACCGATGTTATGAGCTGCCAGAGGATTGGTATCATATCCGTCCGCCAAACTATCGTCGTCTGTGTCCATATTAAAGGGCTGGGTCCACAACACGTCTTCGCTCAGATCACTCAAACCGTCGGAATCGGAGTCCTTGTAAAGGGTTGATTTTAATATGGTATACCCATCGACCGTTGTGTCGATGGCCGCTCGAAAGTATTGTTGCGGTGCGGAAAAATCAAATGGCGGAAACCAGTCAATGTCGATTTGGTGAAGGCCGACGCGAATTTGGTAGCTTTTGCCCGGAAGCACCGGAATGCCGGTGCACAAGGGACGGCTCCAGTTTTCTTTATCGGTCGAATAGGCGGTCCAGAACTCATCAAATCCGTAAAAGCTTGAGCGAAAAAACGTCCAATACCGTTGTCCGGCATCGCGAATGATGATTTTTTCGGGCAATTCAGCCGGATTCAGGATATTCCCCATGCCGTCATCCGGCACTTGCTCCATTCCCGTGCCGGTAAATGCCCAAATGGGAAAAAAGAGTACGATCAGCAAAAGTCGATTCATTTTCATCATCATGGAAATTGACCCATCATTGATGATTTGACGTTTTATGGCGACAGTGGTTTACAAGTTATCGAAAATAAAGCGCTGTAGAGCATTATACAGATGAATGCGCGTTTCTGTTCCATGAATGCCGTGATCTTTATCCGGCTCGAGGATTGGTCTGATAATCGATCTCATATTCGAGGTCATAGAGTGTCAGATTATCCTTCTTGAACCCGAAGGGAATCGCTGTCGAAAATAGCGTCAATGGTCAACGTTTCGGCCAGGCTTTCTCGGTTGATCAATAATATCAAGATGGATAATAATCGCAGCGGCCGCACGGTCAAATTCTCCAAAGGTCATAAAAATAGCCTCCGCGGCGAGCGGAGGCTGATGAATCACGCTTTTAACGCGTGAAAGTTCTTGTAACACTTTTCGATGGCCACCAGAGGCGGATA
>RPQV01000688.1 GCA_003818595.1 Calditrichota bacterium | reverse complement strand
TTCGAATGATTTGAAACCCGGCGCCTACAAGCTGGCGCTTGCAGTTTTGGATCCGGCAGGTCGCTTGCCCAGTCTGCGATTTGCCATTAAAAACTATACCAAGGGAGGCCGCCATCCTATCGGCCACATCGGTTTTGGCACGGAGATGACCAACGCCGCGTTGGATTCAACAACTTTTGACGATCCCTATACCGACAAGTCGCTTTATTATATTTACGATCCGGATGTAATCGGCGTCACCGACAAAGCGGATTCGCAGCGCCCGCAAACCTTAGAGTTGTTTCAAAACTATCCCAATCCGTTTAATCCGACAACCACTATTCCCTATCAACTGTCCAAGGCATCACATGTCAAACTTTCCATTCACAACTTTCTTGGACAGCTCGTGATCACCCTGGTTGATGAACCGCAGGCTGCCGGATACCATGCGGCAATCTGGAACGGGAATGATACGAATGCAAAGCCTATGGCAAGCGGAGTATATTTTTACCAACTCCAAACAGGCAATAATTCAGTTCAAACAAACAAGTTGGTTTTAACAAAATAATCTCACAACGCTGTATGAAAAGATGAACATATTGAGTTGTTTTATATCTATAAAGCCTAACGGATACCGGAATCAATACGATGAAAACTCAAAAAATTGATGCAAAAATGACTCATTTAAGGTTAATCCTGTGGTTGAGTATATTAGCATTTGGTGTATTTACCGTAAATGCACAAACCACGTATCCTTACAACTTTAGCTATGACGGAAATCCCTTGGTCAGAAATCATGGCGCCGCTGACCCGGATGTTCATGTATGGGATGACACGATCTGGATGTATTGTTCTCAAGATCACAAATCCAATACCAGTGATTCCTACGCCGCTATGGACGGCTACCATGCGTTTTCTTCATCCGATATGATCAACTGGACGGATCATGGTGAAATATTACACTCACGGGATGTGAATTGGGGTGTGGACGGTTATATGTGGGCGCCCGGTGCAGCTCGAAAGGATGGGAAATACTACCTCTACTATCCGCATATCGACAAATCGGGTGCTTGGCGTATAGGCATTGCGACAAGCAATGTGCCCCAGGGACCTTTTACAGATATTGGCGCCCCGATGGAAGGTATTGGCGGAATTGATCCGGCAATCTTTATTGATGATGACGGAGCAGCTTATATTTATAACAACAGCGCCATTGTTGCCAAGCTTAAGCCGAACATGCTGGAATTGGCTGAATCACCTCGCAATATTGATTATGCACCGGAAAATATCAAGGAAAATGATCTTTTGGATTTTAAAGAAGGATCGTACATGTTCAAAAGAAATGGTATTTATTATTATTCCTACACCAATTGGAAAAATGACGAATACCAGGGGTTTTATGCAATGGGAGATAATCCTTACGGTCCCTTTGAATGGCAGGGAGCGATGGCTCCGAATCCACAAGGTGCACAAGACCACCATTCGGTGATTGAATTTCAAGGCCAGTGGTATTATTTTTATCATATCGCTGTTGGCTCTTACCCGAAAATTAAAGATGGGCAATCACGCATTGCCTGTTATGACAGACTCTATTATAACAACGATGGATCCATTCAGCCGGTTGTCCATACCTACGGTCCAACCAACCTGCTGACCATGACTGCCCTAAATGGCAGCGTTACTTTTAATCCTCCCGGCAGATCATACAGACCGGGTGCAAAAGTTAAACTAACGGCGACCGGTGATCTTGGTTATGCGTTCAGCGCTTGGGGAGGCGATTTGTCTGGATCAGAAAATCCGACAACCATAACCATGGACACGGATAAAAATGTGACCGCATCCTTTGTGAGCGTTCCCATTTACGAACTCACAACAAATGCCGCGCACGGGTCCATTGTGCTGGCTCCTCCTGGTGGAGTTTACTCGTCCGGCACAGTTGTCACGTTAACGCCTGTTGATGATTTCGGCTTTAATTTCAGCTCGTGGAGCGGCGATCTTTCCGGTTCACAAAGCCCAGCCACCATTATAATGGATTCGGACAAAAGCGTTACAGCGAACTTTGTCCAGGTTCCGACCTATACGGTGACAGCCAATGCCGTAAACGGTTCGATTGAACTCGATCCCGCCGGCGGTGTCTATGAAACAGGCACGGATGTTATGGCGAGAGCATTACCGGATTTCGGCTATAAATTCAGCGGCTGGAGCGGCGATCTCTACGGCATTGAAAATCCAGCCAAAATCACCATGGACTCGGATAAAAATATTCGTGCAGCCTTTGCCTATGTTGGAGGAGGCACAGTAGTTTTCGCCACAAACTGCGGTGGTTCGGCTTATAAATCTGATGACGGCGTGAATTTTAGTGCTGATACCAATTTCAACGGCGGCGGTACATACAAAACCGGCGATGCCATCTCACGCACAACCGATGACGTTTTGTATCAGTCCGAACGATTTGGCGGAACGTTTGGTTATATCATCCCTCTGCCCAACGGCGACTATGAGGTAACACTCATGTTTGCTGAAATTTTTCATGGCTCTGCCGGGAGTCGCGTGTTCAATGTCGAAATTGAGGGTGACGAGATTTTAAGCGATTTTGACATTTGGTCTAAAGCGGGCAAGAATACGGCTTATAACGAGACGATTTCAGTCAGCATAAGCGACGGCACGCTGAACATCTCTTTCAGCACGATACAAGACAATGCGAAAATATCAGCCATCAAAGTCGTAACACCGGATGATAATACCGGCATCAATCAGCGTCA
>RPQV01000687.1 GCA_003818595.1 Calditrichota bacterium | reverse complement strand
CTGAATGCGTAGAGCACAGCCAGGAGAATGAAAACAACACCTCCGATCCACTCCCAGCGCCAGGAAACAACCAGCACGGCAATCAGAGCAAATGTCGGGATCAGATGCATAAAAAGTGCGAGTAATGTCTCCAAAAATCCCCGTGATCCGTCAAAGACGTCCATGGCAAAAAGTGCCGTAAAAGCTGCAAAGACAATGCAGAGGACCCTTGGGGACCAGTACAATAATTTACGCCCGGGTCGGAGGTTTTTCGATTTTCCAAGGCGATGGAGGACAGCATAGAGTATGCAAAAACACCCAAAGAGCAAAAGGAGAATTCCGGGCAGATTATCGGAAATGCCGATGACAAAAGCAAGCACCAGAGAAATTACGCCGACGATGAACCAGACTATAGTCATCATGAGTTTATTGTCGGGCCTGGATTGTGCTGTGATCTCATTCATGTGATGAACCTCCATTTATGCAGGGATATATGGTGAAGGTTATGCAATGGGTGATGGCAATCAAATACAATCATAAAAGACCGGCAGAAATTTCACATTTTTTCAGGAACACGCAACCTGCCGCTTTAATCCGGAAGAATGAATCAATCTAATGCTTGAGAATGGTCCGGATGTGTTTTTTATTGGGTAGATTCTATTTCAACAAAAGTATCCTGCGCGACAGGGCGCCATATTTTGTGTGGAGAGTTAGAAAGTATATTCCTGAGCTATAAGAACGACCGTTCCATCCAATAGAATGAGAACCCGCAATCTGATTGGGCAAAATAGATTGCCAAATTCTCTCACCCCGTGAGTTGGAAATCAAAAGCCGAACATCAGAACATTCCGGTATTGAAAAATGTATGACGGTTTCAGAATTGAACGGATTAGGATAATTCTCCAGAATACCGGGGAAAACCAGAGGAACCGATGGTTCCCGAGCAGCGACCGGCGATTGTGTCGGGACAAGGTTTCTTCCATCCAGATTCCATTCCGGTTTGATGTCGATTCCGAAATGGGCGAGGGCGGTGGGAGTCAAGTCCACCGTCTTGGCGGTTTGGCAGGAATCGAAAGCCAGGGTTACGACGGCAGCATCGGGAATAATCCACTCGGGATTCGTCCCCATGAATACGCCGTCATTTGCGAACTGACTCGAATCCCTGATCAATGTACCCTGCCCATCGTCCATTTTCCAATAGCCGAGCAGGTCAGAGTCATCGGGATGTTCCGGTGTGATCGGAGTGAACAGTCCTCGCTTAATTTTAGCGTCCGGCAGAGCCGTTTTCCAGACGCGGACTTGATTAACACTGCCCTGGACAAACGCGGATCGGCTTTTCGTCCCGTCCTGGCCGATGATAAAGCCATAGGGTGTGTCCACACTCCCGATCCCTGATATATCCAAGGAACCGGTCTTGATTCCGTCTTGAAACAGCGTGAGCATGCCCTCACGTCGGAAGACGGCGGCGAGGTGATGCCAGTGATCGTCCGCAATGACGGGACCTGAAATGTTTCTTTCATGAGTTCCATCGGCTACGTTGACCTGCCATTTGCCTTCGTCAACCAATACAAACGCAAATCCGGGATTCTTTTTATTTCTCATGTCCTTGTTCGCGAACAAGACCGGAGAACCGGACCAACCGGCCGTTCGGATGCACAATTCAACGGTGAAATCCTGATCCGAGCCGAAATGATAATCTGCACGATCAGGAATCGCGACATGGTCTCCGGCTCCATTTAATTGCAGGCCGTAGGGCGGAACTCGAAATGACTTGATTACCCAATCGTGTGGAATCTCTCCCCTGGGCACGCCATCTCCGGTTATGATGAAAAAAGTGCGCATTTCCTCGATCATCGAGCCGCCATGGTGGGTTGCGTAGCCTCCATGATCGGTCAGGGCAATCACCATCCAGCGTTCGCTTGAAAAATTGGGACGCGACTTCATGGCGGAGATCACTCGGCCAACTTGGCCGTCAGAGACATGGATGGCGTTGACGTATTGGGGATTTTCCGGATCAAAGCCCGATGCATGCCCCACAGCGTCAACGGCGCCGAAATGAACGAACAACGCGTCTGTTTGTTCATCAGCCAGGAGATTGATGGCTCGTTCCAAGGTGTTGGCGTCGGACCAATCTCCGGCATCCCAATCAGCGCCGTGAGGCATCTCAGTTCCGAGGTTAGGCCAATAAACCAACCATCCGGAATAAAAAGAAGGATCAGCGATCTTGAGCCGCTCGAACAGCATGGGATATTGATCAAATCTGGAGTTGGAAAAGGTGTTGTCCGTGACGCCGTGCTTGTCGTTCCAAACGCCGGTGAAGATCGAAGACCAGCACGGCCCGCTTTTTGTCGGCGGACGGCTCAACGCCCACCAGCTGTACAAGCCGTTGTCAGCCAGAGCGAGAAGGTTCGTAGCATCGGCTTTCAAAAGGGCGTCCTGACGGCAGCCGTCGATGCTGAGAATTAAAAGTTTTTGGGCCATTCCGGATTCCAGCGGCATTCCCTGCACAGCCAGGAGAATCCAAATCAATCGAATCCGCTTCATCAAATCATTCCACTACGAGTCATTTCATCATCCCTTTTCGATGCCGTATGACGTTTCTATAGCATAACATTCACATTCGCTCATGCTGTCGCGGCGCCAATTCTATATTTCTTCGTCAGAGAATTCTTTATGAACGATTGGCCAGAGTTCGTCGGTAATCCGACAGGTTGCCACCTGCAGCCAACACTGTTTCATGAAGCTCAATTTTTAATGGATACT
>RPQV01000686.1 GCA_003818595.1 Calditrichota bacterium | reverse complement strand
TTTGAACGGGACGCCGAACATTTCACAGGTCCTGCCCAGCGGCGAGCAGTTTTTCGCCGATATGGAAATTCATATCAAGGGTGAAAATTTTTCAGCCAACCCTGAGGACAATGCGGTTTATTTTGATAATGAAAAAGCCGTTCTTATTTCATCCTCGATCGATGAACTGGTCGCGCGACGCCCCAAGTTAACGGGTGATTCCATTACCATTAAAGTTGTGGTGCGCGATGCCTATACCTTTGCCACATTTTCTCCCTATAAAATCGAAAAGGTCAAGGAGGAAATGGGCAAGTTTGCATCGAGCAATGAGATCTATTCAATCGCCATCGATCGTGATGAAAATATATATGCTGCCTGTCCAGGTCCGATCATTTTCAAAATCACACCAAATGATGATAAAACCATTTTCAGTAATTTGGTTATGCAGAGACCGGAGCAGATTCGAGTCGCACCGGGCGGCTATCTCTATATTCTCACCAAGGTGGGTAAGACCAAGGGTTATTATCGTATGCCCCTGAGTGATGGTTCTACTCTCGAACTGGTGGCTGTTATTCCGCCGACGAAAACCATTTCCTGTATGGATTTTGATCAGGACGGCGTCCTGTATTCCTTGGGCAAAAAGACCGGCGTTTATATGCTCAATCCTGACGCAACCGTGATCACCTCCACCACGTTTAAAGATTATATGGCGTTTGATTGCCGGGTTTTTCAGGGATATTTATATGTAGCAGCCACATACGATGGACCTCCGGAAAGTTGGAAAGGTACGGCGATTTTTCGCGCCCAGATTTTGGGAGAGAACAAGCTGGGACCGGAAGAACTTGTCCTCAATCTAAAAGCCAATGGTGAATATGCTGCCGCGAGAGTGCTCAGCTTTACATTTTCGGAGAATGGCGACCTTTACGTGGGTACGGATCAAGCGAATCCGATTCTGATCGTCAGTCAATCAGGAGAAATTTCTCCGGTGTATCCAACACTGATCGATCCCTCGGGAGCGGTCTTATTGTGGGGCAATGATACTTTTTTGTATATGGTGCGGGGGAATGAAGGGGGCATCTTTTCCAGCGGCAGGATCTTCCGTCTGCGCTTGACGCAAAAGGGCGCCCCCTATTTCGGGCGAAGATGAGTGTAAAGCCGGTGTGAAGCACCGGCTTTATTGTATCGGCTCTATCGTGCTGCTCTTGTTATAATATGGTGGTCAAATCCGCAACAGAATCAACAACCAATTCCGGTTTCAAAGATGATGAGGCGAGGAGGGCTGAGGTGGTTTCGCCACTGAGGACTAGAACGCTGATCATTCCTGATTCCACAGCCATTTGGATGTCTGTATACAAGCGATCGCCGATAAATGCGATGAGGGAAACCGGCAGGTGCGATTTTTCGCAGATAAATCGCACCGCTTCCCGCGTCGGTTTTCCAACGACGATCGGGCGACGCCCACAGGCGGTCTCAAACAACGCAATGAAAGAACCGACATCCGGCTTGAATGTGGTATGGGTGACCGGGCATAGAATATCCGGGTGCGTTGCGATATAGGGGATGCCTTTGATCAGCAGTTGATAACACGTGTATATTTTCTCGTAGGTCAATTCAGTGTCAAAACCCAAGACCACTGCGTAGGGATCATGGCTGAGTGCTTCATCCTCAGTCAGGCAGCGAAAACCGCGCTCTTCAAAATCCTGCTGCAGATCACGATTACCCACCAGGTAGATGCGCGGGTACAGGTCATTGCGTTTCAGGTAAGCATCGGCGCAATCCGCGGAGGTGATGAGTTGATGGTTTTTAACAGGAAACCCCAGTTCATGCAATTTGCCGAGCCAACGCTGGCGGGAGATCGAGGTATTATTGGTAAAATAATAGAGTTGCCGATGAGATGAGATGACTTTATCAAGAAATTGGAGGGCGCCTTGAATGGGGCCATCCTCAAGGTAAAGCGTCCCATCGAGGTCGCAGACAATCGCCTGAGCCGCAGCGAAGCGCTGCAGATTTTCCATGTTGGGTTGTTTCGTCGTGTCCTTTTTTTTTGCCATAGAACTTGTTCCGGATTCACCGTTTTACCAAACAATATAAGCATTCTGTCGGGAAATTGGAATAGACATTCGTTCTCTTTCATTGGGAACAAATATCGGCGTGCGTCTGTTTCAGTTCCGGTGACAAAAAGGTTTTTCGCTTGTGAAAGATGAAAATATATGATATATTTTTAATCATCTTATGGAATATTGTACATGAAAAAAATCCTGATCTTTTCTTCAATATTACTGCTCATCGCCTGCAGCAGCAGTCGAAAATTGACCATGACGGCGGAGCGGCCACAATATCGACCCAGTGCTTTGAATCATGTGATCGACGGCGCCATCATGGAGCTGCTGGATAATCCCAAGGAAGCATTATTCCAATATCATCAGGCCGCGGAAATCGACTCGACCTCCCCCGGAATTTTTATCACCATGGCCGAAGATTATTATATGCTGCAGGAGCCCGAGGTCAGCATTCGCTTGGCTAAAAAGGCCTTACGGCTTGATCCTGACAATTTGGATGCCCGCTATATCCTTGCCCTTAGCTATGAAGCGACCAAACAATATGATCAGGCTTTATCGATTTATCAACAAATCGTCAAAATGCGGCCGCATGATATCGAGTCTTTATATTACCTCACTTCGCTTCAGGTTATCGCTGGAAAACCCAAAGATGCAATGAAGAATTATAAGAAAATGTTGCGCTCGGGTTTTGATGACCCCCAATATCTG
>RPQV01000685.1 GCA_003818595.1 Calditrichota bacterium | reverse complement strand
GTCAATAACGGCATGAGTATTTCTTGAGTGAGTTCGAGGGGACTGGAGAAATCGGGATGGCCGTTGACCACCAGCGTCCTCACCGTCGTTGGCGAGTCGCGATAAATGCGAGGGATGGTCTGAATCGGAAAACGGCAGTATTTCAACGGCCCCCAGTTAAAAAGACTCATCGGAGAGCCGATGATCGAGTTCGGAGGATTCATTTCTGTTTCCCAATCCCGCTGCGGATTGACATCCCCGGAGGTGAGGATTTTTAAGGCAAAATCGCCGGCATTCAAACGGTTTTTCATCTTGAGATCAAACGTCAGCGAGAGAAAGGCCAATCCGCCATAGTCCCCCTGTTCCGCGGTAACAAAGGCATCGAAAACCTGTGCGGCGGTGCCGGTGTTGAACAACATATTATACATGACAATCTTTACTTTGTCCGGGTCAATCACGACATTCGCCCATGTTATTGGTAATGTCTTCAAAACCTTGACAATCGTGGCGATCAAGTCGGAACTCCGTTTCACACAGGTGGAATCCTGTTTCCACAGATGTGCATAATAATAGAGTTGCCGATCCACCATGGCGGGTTCCCACACCGCTGTCCAGCCTGGTGCACTGGCGCCGGTGACCATGTTCAAGTGTATGCTCTGGGGATGGCGAACACAATAGACATAGGCGACCTGAGTGCCGTAACTGTGACTCCACAAGTTGATTTTGTTGTAACCCAGAGCTGATCGGGCGGCTTCCAAATCATCCACCACATCCACCATCGAATAATGATCCAACTCGATTCCCTGAGCTTTCAATCGTTCAAATCCGGCGCACATGGCGTTACCGATGGCCTGCAGGCTTGCCGTAGAGAGCGGATATGCGGAAGGAATTGCCGTCTGCAGCTCTGGAATGTCGAGCGAAACCGAGCCATCGACTCCCCGATATCCCACCATGACAAAATCGTGCTCCGCGTGAATCCACTCCGGCATGTCTGCCGAAAGACAACTGGCGCCCGGTCCTCCCTGGAGAAAGAAGACAGGCTCCAAGGGTTGAGGCGCCGTGGCACATAGGCGAATGACTGGGAGATGAATGAGACGCGATTCTGCTTTGTCTCGATTTTCCGGAACAACCAATATTCCATATTCCGCTTTTCGGTCTTGGTAGGCGCCGGATTTGAGGATCAAATCGCCCGCTTTGGCATTGATCAGTTCATTTTCCGCGGGAAAGGGATTTTGTTGGGACAATACGCTTTGACACAGCAGCGTCAACAGCACAATCGTCAGAGATGTAGTCGTTCTCATCGATCTCTCCTCCCGGCCTTTACTTTGTCCTGATTTTGGATGAAAGGATTATGGAACCTGCAATCATTCCTGCAAAAAAATCCGAATTGCGGATTCGCATAGCGGTTAGTTCAAGTGTTTTTTAATGAATTCGCAAATTTCAGTCATCGCTTCGGCGGCTTCTTTGAACATGGGCGCCAGCATAGGATAGCAATGAACCATGCCCAGACCGGCTCTGAAGGTGATGTCGACGCCGGCTTTTTGGGCCTTGATGAAAAACTGTTCCCCATCTTCGTACAACTCATCATCGACGCCCGAGTTGATAAAAATGGGCGGGAGTCCGGCGAGATCGCCGAACAACGGGGAGATGAGGGGGGTATTCGGCGGATGATCGCCGCAATAATATTTGCTGAAAACGACCCAGGAGTTCAGCGGCGCCACTGAGACCTTGTTCTTGGTTGAATACGCATTGCTCGAGCAAGTCAGATCCGTCCACGGAGAGATCGCGACTGCTGCAGCAGGCAGGGCAATCTTTCGTTCTTTGAGTGCGAGGAGCAGGGCAAGGCTCAAGCCGCCGCCGGCCGATTCACCGGCGATGAGCAGATTTTCTGCTTTAAATCCTAGATCGAGGAGCCCGGCATAGGCTTGAACAGAATCTTCCAGCGCTGCCGGAAACGGATTTTCAGGGGCCAATCGGTAGTCATAGATCCAATTGGCATAGCCGCAGTATTGGGCGAAAGTAGAAACAAATCCCCGATGATCGTGGCAGGAACCCGAAACATAGCCACCGCCGTGGACGTAGAGGATGACCTTTGTCCTATCAGCGCCGTCGGGAATAAGCCATTCACCGTGAATGCCGCCGATCTTTTCTTCTTTGATCGTGATTCCAGGAGGAAGTTTTGAATATCTTGCAGCGCTCTTTTCACATTGCTCGCGAAAAGCCGTGATCGAGGTGTTGAAATCGAACTGTTCTTTTCTTAATTTGCCGCGCAGCAGGTGGCGGTTTCTCATCATCAAGTTGAATATTTTGCTTTTAAAGCTGGTCATGTCGATTTTCCTGTTGGTTCAACAATTGTTTCACTTTGGCAATCGGCGCGGCGAGGTCGCTGTCCGCCGAGATGAGCAGCATGGTGTCGAATCGATTTTGAAAGGCGTCGCTCAACATTTCGGTGGCAATGTTCACATCGGTGCAGATCAGGGTCTGACCCGGTTTAAGAAGATTTTCGACCAGTTTCTGCAGATTGAGCCAATAATATCGTTTCCATCCTTTGGATTTCAAGCCAAAGTAAAGATTAAATCCATCGATATAAGCAATGACACGTTGCGTCATTTAGTTTTCCTTGACATGAATGGAAAAATACATTATATTATTTTATTAACAGCGCTAATGATAGTATCATTAGTTTGACCCCGCGCAAGCGGGGTTTCTTATTTTTATACGCTACATTTCTGCAAAATCTCATCAAGACGCTGCTCAATCTCTTTTCGTTCATGCT
>RPQV01000684.1 GCA_003818595.1 Calditrichota bacterium | reverse complement strand
CCGGCGTTTATATCGCTGAAATACAATCGTCAAAGAATAGAGAATGCTGTAAATTGACCCTTTTAAAATGAGGTTGCTATGAGCCCATTGCACCTGTTAGACTATATGGTGATCATTATATTTTTCCTGGCGGTCTTTGCAATTGCCGGCTATTATTCCAAGCGTGCAGGAAAAGATACCGATGAGTTTTTTCTCTCTGGGCGAAACTTGCCGTGGTATATTGCGGGAACGGCAATGGTGGCCACAACGTTTGCAGCGGATACGCCGCTCGCGGTCACCGAGCTTGTGGCGCGCAACGGCATTGCGGGCAACTGGTTGTGGTGGAATATGGCGATCGGCGCTGTCTTGACCGTTTTCTTTTTCGCCAAACTGTGGCGACGCGCCGGCATCATGACCGATGTCGAGTTTGTCGAGTTGCGCTACTCCGGCAAAGCTGCCGCTATATTGCGCGGTTTTCGCGCTCTCTATCTCGGTCTCTTCATGAACGCCATCGTCATGGGGTGGGTGAATAAAGCGATGGAGAAGATTTTTCATGTGACAATCCCGGGAATCGACTCCTACCTCCTGGTGGTGATCACGGCGGTCATCATCGCTGTTTACGCCTCGGCGTCAGGATTGCTGGGAACAGCGCGCACGGACAGTTTTCAGTTTCTATTCGCAATGGTGGGCTGCATCATTTTGGCGGTCCTCATCATTAAATTGCCGCAGATCGGCAGCACCACCGCTCTAAAGGCGCAGATTGCCCCAAACGTGCTCAGTTTCTTTCCCAAAATCAGCAGTGTAACATTGACCGGCGTCACCGGCGGCGCGCTCGCCTTATCTGCCGGCGCCTTCTTCGCCCATATCGGTCTCCAATGGTGGTCAAGCTGGTATCCGGGCGCTGATCCGGGCGGCGGAGGATATATCGCCCAACGGATGATGTCGGCGAAGAATGAAAAACACAGTCTTTTTGCAACATTATGGTTTACCATCGCTCATTACACGATTCGCCCCTGGCCTTGGATATTGGTGGCTTTGTCGGCACTCGTGCTGCTGCCGCGCGCACAAAATCCGGCAGCACTCGAAGCGGAAAATCCGGTACTGTTTCAGCAGGTGCAAACAGTATATGAGCAGGGCTCATATGCTGTAGGAAACAATGATTACAGCCCCGAGTTCAACTATTTTTATGAAAAATATGAAAATACCGTTGATCCCGGAGTCATGTACCCGAAACTGATGGTTCAGTTTTTACCGGTCGGATTGCTGGGTTTATTGATCGCTGTTTTTCTCGCGGCCTACATGTCGACAATTGCTTCCCAACTGAATTGGGGCACGTCCTATTTTATTAATGATTTTTACAAGCGATTCATCCGCAAAAATGCCGATGAAAAACATTATGTGCTCGCTTCGAGGTTCGGCATTGTGCTCATGGTCGTTTTTTCACTCGTAATCACCCGCTATTTCCTCAACACCATCTCCGGCGCGTGGGAATTTATCATCAATGCGAGCGCAGGCATGGGCGCGGTGCTCATCCTGCGATGGTTCTGGTGGCGCATAAACGCCTGGTCGGAGATCTCGGCGATGATCGCACCCTTGATCATTTATCCGATCGCGCGTTTCACTTTTGGGCTGCAGTCTCCGATTACGCTCTATCCGATCGTTCTCGGTACGACCATCGTCTGGCTGGTCGTCACTTTTCTCACCCGACCGACATCCCGCGATACCTTGGTGCGTTTTTATGAAAAAGTGCATCCCGGCGGCGCCGGCTGGCGCTCTGTCGCCGCCGAATTGCCGACAGTCGTCAGCGATTCGGGATTTGGAAAATTATTCAGGGATTGGTTCTGCGGCGTCGTCATGATCTATTCAGCGCTGTTTGCCATTGGGAAATTGATCTTTGCCGAATGGCTGCAGGCGGCGATCTATCTGATCATCGTGGCGATCGCTGCTTTTGTCATCTATCGCGATTTGACGCAGGCTGACTCGGCGCCGACAGTCAGCTAGGATATGTTGAAATTCAAACTTCAGACGAGCAGTCGATTCAATAAAATCATTGATAGGAGTACACATTGATGAAAATGAACATCTTTATCGCTGTTATGGTGTTTGCCTATCCTTTACTATTTTGCGGAGAAGCATCTATGACTTTACATTTAATGCCCAAACCGGAACAACTCGTGTGGGAACAAGGACAATATCGCCTGCAGGAGAATTTCACCATTTCCGTTTCGGGCTCTAGTCCTCGACTATATGATGCAGCGACACGAACATTGCGGCGGCTGTCGGGCCGCACCGGGCTCTTCTTTCCTCAAGATGTCGTTTCTCCTGCTTTATCACCTGAAGCGAGCTGCATGATCAAAGCGGAGCGGATCGGGAAACTGCAACTCAATGAGGACGAAAGCTATTCCTTGACCATCAATCCCCAGGCCATATTACTCGCAGCAAACACCGATATCGGCGCCTTGCGCGGCTTGGAAACATTACTCCAGCTTTTAGCGTGCGATGACAATGGATACTTTTTCCCGGCCGTGAGCATCCAGGACAAGCCGCGCTTTCCGTGGCGGGGATTGATGATCGATGTCGCCCGTCATTGGCAACCGATGGAGGTGATCAAACGCAATCTCGATGGCATGGCTGCCGTCAAAATGAATGTGCTGCATCTCCATCTCACCGAAGACCAGGGTTTTCGCATCGAGTGTAAAGCATTCCCCAAACTCCACGAGATGGGCTCTGACGGAGACTATTTCACCCACGAACAGATCAGAGAGATCATCGACTATG
>RPQV01000683.1 GCA_003818595.1 Calditrichota bacterium | reverse complement strand
TATCCGCGCAATCCCCGCCGCATTCCAGTACATCGACATCGCATCGTCCGATACCGACTCATACGCCCCTCCCATCCCAATCGCTCGGGCCCCGACATCAATATTCAAAAAACCTGCTGCCGTCGTTCCTACTTTGGTCACATTCTGCGAAAAAAGAGCCGTTGTCATTAAAAAGGCAAGGACTACACACACTATCTTTTTCATTTTCATTCTCCTTTATTGAAATGAATAGACTGGAAAACCTGCCGATTTTCCAGTCTGTCGTTTCATTATTTCACCACCGCAAACTTTCCAGATGTTTCGCCCAACTCTCCGGCATCGATATAATAAATATAAATACCGTAGGCGATATCAAGGAGGTCTTTGGTTAACATATCCCATACTTCAGTGCCATCAGCAATGGCGGGTGTATTGTGTTCAATCTCGCGCACCAACTGCCCGCGGACATTGAAAATGCGGATGGTGCATTGGGCCGGAAGATGGATAAAGTGCAATTCGCGCGGCCCGCGACCTGAAGTGTAAGGACTCAACGGCTCCCAAGAGTTGGAAACAATATAAGGATTGGGAACAACCCGGATCTTGTCCAACTGTGCTCTGGCCATTTCTTCATCGATCCGTTGGCCCATCGTCGTAAACTTGTAGACATCATTCGACAGGAATGGCTTGATGGTGCGGATCACCAATGTTTCTCCAGGTTTTGGATTACGATGCAACGAATCGTTCGTCGCTGTATCGAACTCGATGCTCCAGGTGAATACGCTGGAGTCCGGTGTAATATTTTCAAGCATGATAATTTGATCGGTGCGCGCCTTGTCTGTAAACGCCGTGAACAGACCATCTTCGCCTTTGAGAACATCCTTTTCCCAAAAGGCGAAAGGAACTTGCTCGCCCGTCTGCAATTTTTTAATGGTAAAATTAACCGGAATCGCAGGCAGTTTACGAGTGGCAGAGACCGACATTTCAACCGAAGTATCGATGCCGATTTGTCCATATTCCAAAACATAATCATTCGCGAATCCGACGCCAAACGTTCGGCTGTATTTGAACACCGTTATCGAGGGTGTATAAACACTGTCATGACTCCAAAACGTGCTGTCCGCGTTCACAGTAACCTCAGTCGGATTATACAACACAATTCGGAATCCCTCGGTCACCATTTGTTCAGCACCGGCTTCGAGGTTGGTGTTTTTATCGATCAGCGTCTCGCCGCTGGTCTTGTTGACCAGGCTGAAATTCGCTGTAGCCTGTGAAAAAGCGCTGGTCGAATTGACAATGACAGTATCCTGGAAAATAATTTCATATTGATTGTTATCTTTGATGACGCGCGGATCAACCACTTCGTATCCCACTCTTCCGGTCGCTTTGCCGCCGGTTGCGAGGGTGATATTGGACAAGTCCGCATTGAGGAAACCGAGGGATGGCGCCTCCGGCCGTGCGATGCCGACATTGCGTCCCTGATCAACCGAACCATCCAAAGCGATCGACAAGTATTTTGAACATTCGCTCGGGGCGATGCCCAGTTCCGGCCCGCCGTGGTCGTATGCCGTCACGGCATAATAGTATTTTTGGCCGTTTCGAGCAGTGGTATCGACGTAAGTGTGAACGATTCCCGTGTCATCGCCCAGATTATATTCGACGCCGCGAATATCGATGGGTGCAAAACCAGTAATGCCATTCGCGAGGTCAAATTGTGCCAACGGTTTGCGGAAAGCGGTCGATCCTTGTCCATCCGTAATGGAGAGCTGATCATTCCAGCCCGGATCCGTGGAACGATAGATTCGATAGCCCTCAAAATCCAGACCAGTGATGGGATCCATGAAGAATTCAGCCACGTCATCCCACAGCAATGTCACCTGATTGTCTCCAGGAATCAAAGTAAGAGTCGGAATGAGCGGCGCTTTGGCAAAATTATAGTTTTCCTCATATGTTTTTTTGGCATAATCACTGTTGGTGAACATATCATCCCTGGTGCTGCCGAACATGATACCGATGGAAAAACGCTCGATACTGCCGGTCAGCAGGGGGAAATAGCCCGAACCCAACATAAGATCCGTGTCTGAAAATTTGCCATAGTCATTCAGGAAACCGGGTTTATATCCATCCCATAATCCTTCGTCATTACTCATGGTCGGATTGCCCCAGATGAAGATATTGAAGGCTGTCAGACCAATCATATCGGACTCATTGATGTCGGTCTTGTCAACTTTGGGTTCTCCCGGAAGATAAGTGTCAACGAGACCGTATTTGTTGGGCGTTCCCGTCGAACCCGGAATCGAACCCAGCGGTTGCCAACCTGATGTCGGTTTGCCGTCACCTTCGCCGAAATCGCCTGTATTGCTGACGCCGTCCAGACCGACATCATCATTCAATAGATTCCAGTTGTTGTTATTGTCAACGCCGTCATCTCGACGTTCGTCGATCAATGGATTATCATTACCTTCGCCGTTATAATAATCAATATATTTGCGGCCGACGAAAAGATAGTTTTCAACTGCGGTTGCACCCTCGCCATAGATATAGCCGTTACTTTCATCGATAATACCGTTCAGATTGTTGTCGATCAGATCGGCTTGAATTTCCTCGAAAACAGTGCCGGCATCATAATGATACTTGTTGCCCAAATAGGTGATGTCAACTCCGCCTGCAGGCATGGTAGTGACCGTTCTCACGAATGTATCATAATTGATGAGAATGATGGGATTGCCGACATTTATGACGCGGGGTACAAAAAGCTCCTCGGAGATGATCTTGCCGGAACC
>RPQV01000682.1 GCA_003818595.1 Calditrichota bacterium | reverse complement strand
ATTATTCAACTGTTGGAAAAACGCGGAGAAAAACTCCATACGCGTCATATCCTGATCTCGATCAAGCCGACCAAAGAGGACGAAATCGCGAGTGCTGAAAAAATAAAACGAATTCATCAAGAACTCGTTGACGGCGCCGATTTTGAACAGCTCGTCGCCCAATTCTCGGATGATGCCTCCACCCGCTCAGAAAACGGCCATCTGGGCACTTTTGAGGTCGAACAGCTGAAGAATATGGCCAAAGAGTTTATTTTCGCACTACGAGACGTCAAGGTCGGCAATATCAGCGACCCAGTCCGAACTCAATATGGCTATCATATTCTGAGACTGAATGCGCGCGATGAGGCTCGTGACTATGATCTCGATAAAGATTATGATCGTCTGGAACAAATGAGCCTTTCTTATAAAAAGCAGAAAGAACTGCAAAAGTGGCTGGACCAGATCAAAAAACAGGTTTATGTGTTCTATCAGCAGGACGCACTTGAATAAAAAATGCACGTGAGCACGATGAACCACAGCCTGTTGGGTCACAAGATTTATGAAAAGTTTATCGCTATACCTCTGTTTCCTGATCGCTATTCCGATAGCCGTTGTTATGCCGCAACAAAAACGCAACAGCCATTTTACCATTGCACGATTAAAATATTCCGGCGGGGGAGATTGGTATAATGATCCTTCGATGATTCCCAACCTGCTGCATTATTTGGGTGAACAATCCACCATTTTGCCGGCAGACGACGAAGTCAAGGTTTCCCTGTTGGATGAAAACCTCTACGCCCATCCGGTGCTGTTCATGACCGGACATGGACGCATTACGTTCACCGAGCGCGAAGCCGAGCAGCTCAGAAATTATCTTTTGGGAGGCGGATTTTTGTATGCTGATGACGATTATGGCATGGACGAGTTCTTCCGCAAGGAAATGACCAAGGTGTTTCCCGATAAAAAATTCGTCGAGCTGCCGTTTTCCCATCCGCTTTTTTCAACTCATTTCTTGTTCCTCAACGGTCTCCCCAAAATTCATGAACACGATGGAGGCGCACCGAAAGGCTTCGCCTTGTTTCATGAATCGAGGATGATCGTATTTTACTCTTTCAACACCAATATATCAGACGGCTGGGCCGATCCGGACGTGCACGGTGATCCTCCGGCAATTCGCGAACAGGCGCTGCAGATGGGATCGAATATTATCATCTATGCGTTGACACAATGATGAACGCATACCCCTTATATACGCAGCTGGTCAGAAAATTGACGGCCTATCATCATAAAAAGCTGATGAATCGGCTTATAAGCGGACTATTTCTCTTTATTCAATGGGCCATCATCTCTTCTCTGCTTATCATTTCTGCCGAAGCGCTGTTCCATTTTGATTCCCGGGGACGATTCATCTGCCTGGCCATTGAAGGATTTTCCCTCCTCATCCCGATGATCATCTGGATTCTTCCTCCTTTGGTCGAACGGATTCGGCCGCGGGTTGTGAGCGTGGTCAGGACAGCCATGGAGGTCGGAGCTCATTTTAAGCAGGTGAATGACCGCCTGGCCAACGCTTTAGAACTGATCGAAAAGAGCGAGAGTCAGCGCCGCCTTTATTCGCTTTCCCTGATCGAAGAGTCGCTGAAACGAGCGGCAACTGAGCTCGAACAAGAAGATTTTACCAAACTGATCTCGACCGCTCCATTGACCAAACGCCTGCGCAACACCGGAATAGTCCTGCTCGCGGCACTCTTGTTTTTAATGGGTTTCCAGGCGCACACCAATGATGCTGTTTTGAGGCTGATGCAGCCGCATAAGAATTTCGCCGACAAAGCCGGATTGCAGTTTTTCATCAGACCCGGCGACCTCACCGTACTCAAAGGCGATCCTGTCGCACTGACCGCCGTCCTTTCCGACAGCACCCTTTCGACGGCGGAACTGGTGGTCAAGAGTCAATCAGGAACCAAGGTCATCCCGTTGAAAAAAGCAGCCGGTGATTCGTTCCGTTATCAAGTCGAATCGGTTCGCGACACCCTGGACTATTTTTTCAGGGCAAAAGAGCAGCAATCTCCGCTGTATCATCTTTTCCCGGTTGAAAGACCTTTTTTGCGCAGCTTTAAGGCTTTTATTCAGCCTCCGGCATACTCCAGACGTTCATCTTTTTACGGTGAAGACAATGTGGGTGATGTCACTGCCTTGAAAGGATCGGTCATTTCTCTTTCGGGCTTTATTAGTAAAGAAATTGAGCAAGGCTACCTACAATTCTCCGATTCTGTCACCCTGCCGCTGCAGATGCAGAACCTTAAATTCGATGCTGCCTTTACCTTGGTTCAGGACGACCGCTATTCTTTTCATCTCATCGATTCTGAAGGATACCAAAACAGCGCCCGCATTCAATATCGTGTGAATATAATCCCCGACAACTTTCCCTTCGTTGATATCGTCATTCCGGGAAAAGATGTTGATTTAAATGATGACATGATTCTTCCCCTGGCTATTCAGGCTCAGGACGACTTTGGCATCTCGCGGATTCGGCTGGGATACCAGGTTCTCAGCGGCGGTCTCGGAGAGCTGGATTCCACGTTATTTGCCTACCGCGACATTCAGGGTTACGAGAGTAACAGCGATCAAATCCGGGTGCTGATTCAGTGGGATCTGAATGCGATGGAAATGTTTCCTGAAGATGTTCTTCTCTATTTTGTTGAAGCATTCGACAATGATACGGTCAGCGGTCCCAAAAAAGGGAGCAGCAAAATATATCGAGCGCGGTTTCCTTCTCTTTATGAAATGT
>RPQV01000681.1 GCA_003818595.1 Calditrichota bacterium | reverse complement strand
GTTGCGACTGCGTCCGGTGTGAATCTTTTCGCCCAGTCGGCCCAATCGCTCAGTCAACCATTTCTCATTGGCCGAATGAATGTCTTCAACCATCTCGGGAACATGAATTCGTCCTTGATGAAAATCGGATTGTATCTGATCGAGGGTCAAGGCGACTTGATCCGCTTCATTTTGGTTGTACACGCCGATCTCAGCCAATGCTTGCGCCCACTCTTTGTTCACGGCGATATCAGCATCGAATAAATGCCGATCGATGTCCAATGAATTCCCGAATTGTTCCATCAGAGGATCAGTCTGGGCCGAAAAACGTCCTGCCCATATTTTTTTACCGCTCATGACTAGTCCCGTTTGAAGATTTTATAATCCGGTTCTTTATACCGCAGTTTTTTACCCCATTCTATTTCAACCAGGGAACGGACTTTGAGCGGCAAACCAAATAGATTGATAAAGCCCTTGGCATCAGCCTGATCATACACATCTTCTTTACCAAACGTCGCCAGCTCTTCGCGATACAGAGAATAGGGCGATTTTCGGCCCGCAACAATGATATTGCCTTTATACAATTGAAAACGAACGACCCCGCTGACCAATTCCTGAGTTGATTCAACAAAAGCGTCAAGGGCTTGACGCAATGGTGTGAACCATGCTCCGTTATAAACCAGTTCCGCATATTTGGGGGCCAACATTTCCTTAAAGTGCATGGTGTCCCGATCCAGTACCAGCGATTCCAACTCGCGATGAGCGACATACAACAGTGTGCCTCCGGGAGTTTCGTAAACACCGCGTGATTTCATGCCTACCAACCGATTTTCAACAATATCAGCACGTCCGATTGCGTGTTCGCCGCCGATTTTATTCAATACTTTAACCAGCGTTACGGCATCCAGACGGTCCCCATTGACGGCAACGGGAATGCCGCTTTCAAACTCAATTTCGACCTGTGCAGGCTCATCAGGCGCGTCCCGGGGAGATCGAGTGAGTTTGAACATCTCCTCTTTCGGCATATTCCATGGATCTTCCAGATCGCCGCCTTCGTGGCTGATATGCCAGATATTGCGATCATTGCTGTAAATTTTTTCTTTCGTGGCGGTTATGGGCACATTCTTGGCCTTGGCATAGGCGATCGCATCCTCCCGCGAGCGAATATCCCATTCACGCCAAGGTGCGATCACCTTCAATTTTGGATTGAATGCCTTGTAGGTGAGTTCAAATCGTACTTGATCATTACCTTTGCCGGTGCAGCCATGCGCCACGGCATCTGCACCTTCAGCCATTGCGATTTCAACTTGGCGCTTGGCGATGAGAGGACGAGCAAACGAGGTTCCTAAAAGATACTGTTCCTCATAAATAGCACCGGCTTTTAGTGTCGGCCAAATATAATCTTCAACGAAAGGCTTTCGCAAATCTTCGATGTAGCATTTACTGGCGCCGGTCGCGATGGCTTTATCCTGCAATCCATCCAGTTCCTCTTCCTGCCCGACATCCGCTGCGAACGCAATAACCTCACAATGATAGTGCTCCTTCAACCAGGGGATAATGATAGAAGTATCCAGTCCTCCTGAATAGGCCAGTACCACTTTATTGACTTGGCTCATTTTCGCTCCTCAAACAATGATCTTAACGGGAATTCGATCAAGTTAGTGATTATTTGAATATTATTCAAGTGAAAGACAAAAAAAAAGGCGTTATCTGATCAGATAACGCCTTGCAGTGGATTGCGCGTCTTCTCCCACAGAGCATCAAACCACCCGTCTTCTCGCGCAATCCACTGCATTTGCATGAGAATATATGACAAAGAAAGTGCCAATCATCCATATATTGACGATATAGCATCGTTAGTCACAAAATATATAATTTGTTAGTTAATAACAAGTTAAAAAATGATAATTTGATAATTTTTTTAATATTTTTTTCGTCAACCTTCTAACTGACTAAAGAGATGATATAACCTTTTTGTGATTACAAATTTGTTATCTCTGATGTCTCATTTTGTAACGCGATTTAAGCTTTGAACATTTTTTCCACAAATTCCTGCTGCAGCGCAGGCGCACTTTGATCTTGTTTGATGATTTTAATCACTTCAGCCAGACGACTGATGATCGCGTCCGTCGCGTGCTTCCCTTTGTCGATGTCAGCATGCCTCGCCTCACCGGCATAGTGTGTCGGAAAATCAGCGTAAAAATCAACTGGGGTCTTGATCTGCTTTTCGTGCAGGTGGTTCAGTCGATGCTGCGGTAATCCGACATAATCTTCGGGAATACGCGACATATCCACCAGCTCCGGATATAAATAGAGCATCAAACTGGTTTCCCACTCATCTGCGTGACCACCAAATTTCGAGGTGCAATAATTTTCATAAATGTTTTCGATTTCCCAATCAAATTTAGGCATATAAAGCATATAATCTTTGGGTTGTCGAGCCAGATGATTCTGCAGCAGCAACGGCGTGATATTCCGATTGCCGCCATGAAAATTATAAAGAATGATTTTCTTAAAGCCATTGCGCGATATTTCCTCGAACACCTGTTCCAGTATCTGCATACTTAATTTGGCATCGAAAGCAACGGCTCCCGGTTGAGCCGATGCCGACGCCACCATTGTAAAGTGTTGAGCGGGAAAAACCACCGCAGGTTCCAACTCTGCAGCCATACACGCCAATCGATAGGCCAATAAACTGTCTGTCCCTAAAGGCAGATGATCCGAATGACGTTCCAAACAACCTAACGGCACAATGCATACCCCACTATCATCGCGCAGCGCCTCAAACTCGGCAGAT
>RPQV01000680.1 GCA_003818595.1 Calditrichota bacterium | reverse complement strand
CTTACACAGTCTAACAAACGGGGTGTATCATGAAACGTTTTTTAACCTCATTGTTGAGTTTATTGCCATTTGTGATGATCATGCTCCTGGATTTTCATCAGCAAATTCTTGAACAGGTTTCCGCTGCGGACAATCTCGCTCGAAATCCCATTACTTCCGCTGGGGGAGACACATTCGAAACCTACAGTCTGAACGATGTGCGCAATGCCATCGCCGCCAAAGACGCCAAATGGCTAGCGGAGGAGAATTGGCTGACTCGATTGTCGATGATCGAGCTGCAGGGTTTATTCAGTGTTGATTCCAGTGACCTTCAAAATGCCGCAGGTGAAAGAATATCAATTGAACGTAATATCAATTTGCCATCCCATTTCGATTGGCGTGAAAATAAAGGGGATTGGCTGACGCCGGTTAAAAATCAGGGTTTATGCAGCGCCTCGTACATTTTTGCCGTGTTGGCCATGACTGAATCGTGGTGGGAAATTGACAATAACTCGCCGAATGCTGAACCGGATTTCTCTGAACAATTCCTATTGTCCTGTGCTGATGTCGATGGCTGCGAAAAAGGCCGTTTCGAAGAGTTGCTGGAGCACCTGCAAACAACCGGCGTACCTCCCGAAGACTGTTTTCCCTATCGCGGCACTGACACAGTGCCCTGCGAAGAAGCCTGCCAACACTGGGAAGATCAAGCTATAAAAATTCCAGGATGGGGATGGGTCACCGATTTTCAAAACGATGTTCAGTTGGTTAAAAGCGCTCTACTTCAGCAACCCCTCCTCGCTTGGCTGTGGATCTATAAGGATTTCATCTCCTATCAAGGCGGCATTTATGAACGGGCATCTGATGAAGTGATGGGAATACAGGCAGTTTTGCTCGTCGGATGGGATGATGCAGATGAATATTGGATCTGCAAAAACAGCTGGGGAGAGGAATGGGGCGAGAAGGGCTACGTTCGCATAAAATGGGGCGAGTGCGCCCTCGGACAAAATGTGCTGATGATTTATGATGAATATGCTGATGCCTCCTCTCTCAGTTGGAATCCTGAGCAAATGAATGTCACACTGGCATTTGGAGAGGCTACGAATGCCCGTCTCGAACTTCAAAATACAGGTACAAAAAATATTGTCTGCCGATTACAAAGCTATGCTTCCAGTGCTCAAGAGATGTTTCGGGTGAATGACTATATGGCGTATGACAGCCTTTCATGGCACTATGGTATTCCTGAAATCGAACGATATCAGCGAACCTGTCTGTCCTTTCTTGATCTGCCGGAGTTAGATCTGACGACCTCTGATCAACCGATGCTTTCCTTCATGACGCAATGGTTTATGTGCTTGAGCCGGATGTGGAGAGATGAGGAATACAGCGATGGTTTTAATGTTTGGATATGCAAAAATGCGGGCAAAACCTTTCAACTGCTGCAGCCGAGTGTTGGAATCTATAATACGAATTCGTTAGTGCCGCTTGCGATGTATTGCCGCTGGACAAATAGTCCTTGGTATCTGGAAACTGATCTGTTGAGCGGTTGGGCAGATATTCGGCCCTACTGGCACTTGGTTGAATTTGATCTTTCATCATACAAATCGGCAGAGGTTCTCATTCGAATCAGTTGTCTCTCTTCAGGAGATCGTGGTCTGTTTGTTTTGGATGACGTTCCGCCGCAATATGGCGCCTTTTTAGATGAAATTTATGTGAAAGATGGTGATGATATTTTATTCGAAAATCATGGCCAAAATTTTGACGGCTGCACCAGGATGTGCGTCTCTTTTGATAAAACTTTCGATTGGCTGAGGGTGGATGATAACCCTATTGAATTGTCGGTTGCAGCGACCACTGCCCTCAATGTGCACATAAACAGCAGGTACCTGGAACCCGGCTTATTTCGAGGATTTATTGGATTGACGACCAATGAACCGAATGATTCTTCACATATCGCGCCGGCAGACTATTACATTCCCGTCAATTTGCAGATAGTACCGCCGGAGAGAGATATTGCTGTTCTCAAAATTGTGAACGAGACCGCCATGCCGTGTGTTGGCCTTCCAAACAAGTTCGGCGTTCTTGTACAAAATATCGGCGCCCATGAAATAACAGATGTGCGACTCGAGTGTAAGATCAGCACACCGAACATGATCTATCTGGACACACTCACCATCAGCGGCTTGAAGTCTCAGGAGAGAAAAGAAATTTATTGCCCATCATTGGTATTCCGCGAAACAGGAGAATACAACATTTCTATTCAGCTGCTGCCCCATTCTGAAGATGCAAATGATTTCAATGATCAATGCTCGGCTGCCATTACTGTCGGCAACATGATCAACAACTTTGATGTCGATTCATGTCTCTGGATTTGTTCCGGTGGCTTTGGCATCACTGAAAAAATGAACGCCAGGAGCGTGCCGATGGCTGCGCATGTCAACGGCGGTCAGGCGCCTTATGCAGATAACATGGATGCGATGTTGAGCCTGCAGCAGCCAATTCAAATCGGTATTTTCCCGCAGACCACCTTGGCATACTGGGTTCGCGGCATGAGCGAAGCGGACAAGGACATCCTCACCGCCGAAGTCAGCGGTGATGGCGAGAACTGGCAGATCGTTGATGCGGTTTCCGGTTCCATCATGTCCTGGCAGCAACGTCAAGTCAATGTATCTTCCTTCATCACATCGGATTCGAGTCGACTGTGGCTGCGCTTTCATTTCATCTCCGACGATCAAAAGGGGCTGCTCGGTTTTGTGATCGATGATGTTGAGATTGTCGAAGGAGTGCCGACATCGGTTTT
>RPQV01000679.1 GCA_003818595.1 Calditrichota bacterium | reverse complement strand
GAAAATTGAAGCCCGTTTAAAACTGCCCTCCGGACAGGGTATGTGGCCGGCATTTTGGATGCTGCCGACTGATTGGGTATACGGCGGATGGGCGGCGAGCGGAGAAATCGATGTGATGGAAGCTGTTAATATTCCCAAACAGATTGTCGGAAGCATTCATTACGGGGGTGTCTATCCGGATAATGCCTCATCCAATGGATACTACAGTCAAGGGCATGGACCTAAAGCCGTTGATTTTTCGAAAGACTTTCACGTCTATACCTTGGAATGGACAGCCAATCAAATGAAATGGTATGTCGATGGAAATCTCTACTCCACCAAGACAACCTGGTGGAGTTCCGGAGGACCTTTCCCGGCGCCTTTCGATCAACGCTTTCATATCCTGCTGAATCTTGCCGTAGGCGGCAATTGGCCTGGGGCGCCGGATGCCACAACGGTTTTCCCGCAGAAATATTATATCGATTGGGTTCGGGTCTATCAATTTCCCAACAATGCACCAACAGTGACCATTACCAATCCGCAGGAGAGTGCTAATTTACCTGCGGGCACGATTTCAATTGCTGCAAATGCGGCTGACTCGGACGGCAGTATCACCACAGTAAAGTTTTATAAGGGAACGACTTATTTGGGTGAAGATACAACAGCGCCCTATTCCTTTGATTGGACCAATGCTACAGACGGCTGTTATAAAATCAAAGTTGTAGCCGTTGATAATGGGGGATTGCAGGCTGCTGATGAAGTCAATATGACTGTCGGAATTGGCTGTCCGCAGTTGCCCTACTCCGGTACGCCGGCCGCCATCCCTGGAACAATCCAAGCTGAGGACTTTGACACCGGAATCGAAGGTGAGGCGTACCACGATATCACAACAGGTAACAGTGGCGGGGTGTACCGACCGGACTCGGATGTAGATATTGAAGCATGTACCGAAGGCGGGTACAATGTCGGTTGGATCGATGCAGCGGAATGGCTGGAATACACAGTGAACATTGCTTCAGCAGACAATTATGATATAAATATCCGCGTTGCTTCACAATCAACCGAAGGAAATTTTCATCTCGAAATGAACGGTGTCAGCATCACGGGTTCTGTGAGCGCTCCGGCGACCGGAGGATGGCAAAATTGGCAGACGGTTACAGTAAATAACATCTCCTTATCAGCGGGCATAAAAATAATGAAATTCGTCAGCGAAACCGGCGGCTTCAACCTCAATTATATCTCCTTGAGTAAAAGCAGCGGCGTCCCCACAACCATGCATGTTGCATCAATTATCGAGAGCACGGTCGCAGGTTCGGCAGGTAAAAAATTCGGCCAGGCAACTGTCATGATTCAAGATAATTTTGGTAATCCGGTCCCCTCTGCAACTGTGACAGGATCATTCAGCGGCGATTTCAATGAGACCGTTGCCGGTTCTACCGGCGCTGACGGCACAGTGGCGTTAACAACTTCTGTCGAGGCAAGACGTCCGGTCTTTTCGTTTTGTGTCAGCAATGTTACTCACACAGTGCTGACCTATGACCAAAATTCGAATACGATCACCTGCACTCCACTTGCCAAGGTTGCGGGCGACACGGATAATTTGAATATTCCTTCAGAATTTTTGCTCGAGCAGAATTACCCTAATCCGTTCAATCCATCAACACAGATCACTTATCAGATTCCCGTATCCGGGCAGGTCAATCTGGCAGTATATGATGTATTGGGAAAGCAAATAATGGTACTGGTCGATGAATTTCAAGAAACCGGTATACACTCAATTCAAATCAATGCTGAAACGCTGTCCAGTGGTATTTATTTTTACAAACTGCAAATCGGCGATTTTATGGGAATCAGAAAAATGGTATTGACCCAGTAGTATTTTGCGGCGTCAACACAGATGCAATTGGGAACGTTGACATTGTGAACCATATCTTTGGGCAGATCAAAGCTTTAACAGAAAATAAAAAGGGCGGTTCAGATCGTTCATCTGAATCGCCCTTTTAAAAATTTGATCATGAACTGTGGGTTAACCAAACCGCCCAGTCATGCTCAAACCTACCGCACCAGCATCATCTTTTTCATGTCGGTAAATTGATTACCTGACTGAAGTTTGCAGAAATAGATGCCGCTGGGTAAATCTCCTGCCTGAAAACTGACCGTATGCTCACCCTGCAATTGAACGCCGTCGACCAAGGTGGCGACATCCCTCCCGAGCATATCAAAGACTTGCAGCTTGACCTCCGAGGTTCGCGGCAGGGAGTAGGTAATTTGGGTTGTCGGATTAAATGGATTGGGATAATTCTGGCGCAGATAGAATTCAGACACTTGTTTTGAGCCTTGCGCAACCTCACTCAGGCTGGTTTCATAAACGGCACGGATCTGATTTTCATCCAGAGCAACGCTGTAGATGCAGACTTCATCCAGAAAACCGTTAAAGCCGCGATCGAGATAGGACGAGTTAGTTCCCAGGTACACTGGATCCTGAGTAATATCGATAAAACCTTCATGTTCCGCTGTGTTACGCAATTCGCCATCGACATAAATCGAAATCGTAAATCCATCATACGTACCGGCGAAATGATGCCATTCATCGACATGCGATGCAATTTCTTCAGCATCATCAACGCGGCAAACATACCAACTGCCGTTATAAATAAAAAATTCGTAAAACGGATCCTGACGATGTTTTAAACACCAGGCGTAATCTCCTTTGGATATCCATTCATTGCTCTCGCCGTTCGCGGCATCGCGCTGATTAACCCATGCCATCAAAGTGATTTGTTCGGTAAAATCAAAGAG
>RPQV01000678.1 GCA_003818595.1 Calditrichota bacterium | reverse complement strand
TGGATGAGAGCAGCGACCAGGGTTCTATTTATATATGGAATGGATTCTATGAAGGTGAAGGGGGTTATCGGGCGGGTGTGAATCCATTCAATGGCGACCGCGAATTCTATATCCAAATCAGTGATGAATTTTCTTCTCCGCCTGCAGATGGCGAATGGCAGGTTATTTTCAGCGGTGTCGGCGGCCTTGTCGATATGTGGATCGCCAACAATACCATGGATGTCGTTTTTAATGACGGCAAAGAGGAGCAGGGCACCCTTGCCGTTCCCGGGACATGTAAAAATGCCATCACTGTGGCTTCGTTTGTGAGTAAATTAACATGGCGCGATTTTGATAATAATAATCTCACATTCGATTCCAAGGGTATTATTAAAGAAGGCCAGCTTTCTCCCTTTTCCAGCCGCGGGCCGGTACGAAATGGCGGATATCTCAAACCGGAAATCGCAGCTCCGGGACAGATACTCGTCAGCGTCTATTCTTCCTCCGCTTCGGCTTTCGAGCCATACAGCATTTTCTATTCAGGCGACACGAGGTATCCAAATGCTTTGATTAATCAGGATGGGGATCATGGTCTGAGCAGCGGGACCAGCATGGCTGCGCCTCATGTCACCGGTGCGATCGCCTTGTTGTTTGAGCAAAATCCCGCGCTGACTGTGCAGCAGATCAAAGAGATGCTTTTCGCCTCAACGACGAAAGATGCGTTCGTCGGTAGTGTTCCCAATACGGATTGGGGGTGGGGGAAGCTCGACGTTTTGAGGGCTCTGTCCATTGCGCCGGTTGACGACACTCCACGGGAATTTTTGCTCCTGCCTGCCCGCCCGAATCCATTCAGCAATCAGACTGAAATAATCTATGAGATTCCATCTCTCACCGATGCGGGTGTGGTTGAGTTGGCGATATACAATTCGATTGGTCAAAAAGTACGGACGCTGTTAAATGAAAGGAAAAGTGCCGGCAGCCATAACATTTTTTGGGATGGACGAACCGATCAGGGAGAAGCGGCTGGAAGCGGTGTCTATTTTCTTCGGTTGCAGATGGATTCATGGAAATCAGTTGAAAAAGTTGTATATTTGGGTTCATTTTAGCAGACTCGTGGATTAACTTTATGTCAATGGTTGTTAATAAAATTAAAAACCAATTTTGGGAGAAAACTATGTCAGCATTATTAGACAGCATTCGCGACGGCCTTGAACTGGTTGTTGATAAAACCGAAGAATACGGCAAAATCGGCAAGCTCAAGGTTGATATTTTCGGCATCAAGCGCAACATCGAAAAACAGTTCACTGAACTCGGAGGGAGAGTTTATGAACTGATGACGACCAAGTCAACAACCAAGATCGCTGAGGATGAAGAGGTAAAAAAGGCAATCGAGACGGTGAAGGGTCTTGAGGTTCAATTGAAGGATAAAGAACTGGAAATTGACAAGGTCAAGACGGAAAAGGAAGTAGAACGGCGGGAACGCCAGGAATCCAGAAAGAAAGAGGCTCAAGCGAAGGAAACCGCTTTCGACTCGCTGGATGATGAACCCATTGATCCGAAAAAGTGAGCAGCATCTTTATCTATGAGATTTAATCAATTTTGGGGACGTTCGGCCGGGATGTTCTTGAGCATCCCGGCAATTTTTCTATATCAAATCGTCTTATTAGTATCGTCCATTTCCGCAGCTGAAGAATTCATGGTGACCAGTCTGGCTGAAGAACCCCGTCGGCCGTTTTTGGGACAGGGATTACCCTTTTATCAGAAACTGGTGATGCCGGTGAATATCGCTGTCGCCGGCGATCTGATGTTGGGCTCATGGATCGTCGAAAAGGTGGAGACAGAGGGAGTCGATTCGCCCTACGATAGTACTCGTTCGTTGCTCCTGCCCGCAGACGTGGCTGTGGCCAATTTGGAGGCGCCGCTGGCGGATAATGGTTCCTTATTTGTCGAGAAACAGTATACCTTTAAAGTGCCGACGCGTTTTATTGAAGGAATCGTCAATGCAGGATTTGATGTGCTTACCCTGGCGAACAATCACATCCTCGATTATGGCTGTGGAGGGTTGACTCAAACTCTGGCGGCGGTCAAGAACGCGGGTATAGCGTGGTGCGGCGCGGGCGTGAATCGGGAGGCGGCCTGCGCGCCGGTCATGCTTGAAGTGAATGGATTGGTGTTGGCATTCGTCGGCTTTTCCATGACCTATCCGGATGATTTCTGGGCTACCGCAACTCGTTGCGGGACATGTCATCCCGATGAAGAAATGCTTTTTGACATCATCAGCGCATGCGAAATGAATGCGGATCTGACGATTGTCAATGTTCATTGGGGAACCGAAAAAAAGAGTGCGCCCAATCCTTATCAAATTGAAATGGCGCATCGGCTGATCGATCTGGGTGCTGATTTGGTGTTGGGTCATCATCCCCATGTTCTGCAGGGTTTAGAGTTATACCGGGGCAAGCTGATCGCCTACAGCATGGGTAATTATATCTTCGGCTCCATAAGTGAGAATGCGAAAACGAGCATGATTCTGCAGATCGCGCTGGATATGAACGGATTACTCTCGGCCAAAGCTCTACCCATTCATGTTTATAATGCCGTGGTTAAATTTCAACCGAAAATTCTGCGGGGCGACGATAAAAAAGCAGTGCTTGAAGAATTACGAGTCTTATCCCGGCCATTGAATTCAGGACGAGATATTTTGGATTTGGAGGGGAATATATTGCCGGCGACACGTTTTGCGCAACAAATAAAATAGCTGATCATAACAATTAGGGGGTGATTATGAATCACATTGAAGAGC
>RPQV01000677.1 GCA_003818595.1 Calditrichota bacterium | reverse complement strand
GCCAATAATCATCGGTAGTGACCCGCATTTCGGGCAAGAATGCGGTTTGCTTGAATATATCGTTTTTATAAAGCAGCGACAAGCGAACCGAGAATCCCGCCACATCGTATCCCAATGCGACATTGACAATATCATCCGGCTGATCGATAAGTCGGTCACGATAGGTGGAATAGACATAGGACACTTTTTGTGCCGGAAAACCCCACTCATCTTCGATCCATTCAGTTTTTGTTTCAGTCCTCGGATAAGTCGATTCAGAAAAAATATGGGTATAATTCGTGTTCAGCACCAGCCCGCGCAACACCCCCGGCAGATACCAGAAATTTGTCTGCCAATCGAGTTCAATTCCCCAGAGATCCACCATTTCTTGATTATTGACAGGAAATGACGTGAAAAATCCCTGCGTGAATGCAGGCAAATTCAAGGCTGCCGGATCCGTGATGACTGTGGTCGAGTTTTGATACATAAAGTCCTGAATCTTTTTGTAAAATCCACCCACCGTGAATAAGCCAATATGATTTTCGTACACCGAAGCATACACATCGTAATTTTGAGAGAGAGCAGGCTTGATATTCAGGTTGTTCATCCGCACCGATTTCGTGCTGATATCCTGAGTCGGGACCAACCAACGATAATCGGGTCGGTTGAGTGAATGGGTGTAGGCCAAACGCACATCAAACCATTGAAACGGTTTGGCCCGCAGGTGAATTTGCGGCAGCCAGAACTCATTATTCCGTTTGGAATTTGCAGGTTCATGCGGATATACGGTGCTGCCCCAGCCCCCACGGCTGTCGCCGCTGACGCCGTTATATTCGGTCCACACTTTTTCATATCGCACACCCGGGATGAACTGAATCAATGAACCATATTTAAAATCCGCCATGATGTAACCTGCGGCGTATCGTTCCGATCCCGAGTAATCATCGATCGTCGACACATAGACATGTTCCTCGCCGTTTCCATTCAGTGTTGAAATCCGCGCGACTTCCCACATCAGGTTCTTGTCGGCGGTAATGCCGAATTGATAATTTCCCTGCATAAAATTATCGACCGTATAGTCTCCCAGGAAAAATTGGAAAGGAAATGCGGTATGGGTGTCATATTCGCTGGGGCCACCCATCAACAGCCGCCAAACATCTCTTTTATAGGCAGCAGAATGCGGATAACGGAAACCGTCCTGCGGCGCCGTAAAAAAGCTGTAATCATAATTGCGATCCTGAAAACGATACTTGCCGCCGAACAACAATGTCCCGGAAACTTTTTTTGCCAACGTAAATTGAAGCTGAAAATCAGATTTCAGCGCGGCCGCATATTCCTTGTTATAATAGACCGAAGAATTCACCGCCCTGAGAAACATGTTGTCGATGTTATTCATGGTATAAGAATAGAGTTCAGACGGCTGAGCGGACAAATCCAAATCGGCGGTGAAGGCCTGGACTTCTTCAGCATCCCATAACACATTTTCGGGAGAATGATTTTCAGAAAAAGTATAAGAGAGGTTGGTGTTTATTTTAAACGGACCCCAACTTTGTTCATGTTCTAAAACGCTGGTCAACGATGTCAGTTTGTTATCGCCATCACTGCCGCCGAGGTGTCGAATGCGATGATATAAATCGTAATTATCAGAGTATTGAGTGCCATTGGTCAGCGCATGGCTGAAAAAATTGGTGAGACCTATGTTGCCATGCGGAAGGTCATAGTCGATAACCACTGTACCCCCGTAACGTTGTTTCGAGCGAATGATGTCATCCTGATTAAAACTGGTGATTTCAATCTTATTCACCTCTCCCGCAGTGATAGCCGGCGTGCTATAACCGGCGCCGATCGATTGTGAACTGCGGTTTCTCCTTTCAATGTCAATTTGCGCCAAAACTCCCAGTCGATTCGAAAAGAAACGATTGCTGATCCCTCCCACCAGCTTGTAATCCTGATAGGAATTTCGAAGCTGATTATGCCCGCCCTGAAAAATGACATCTTGCTTGAATCCCGGTTTCGCTCTCTTGATCCTAAAGCCGACGGTTCCGCCCATGGCGTCAGCATCCTGATCAGCGGTAAGCGCTTTCATCACCTCGATGCCTTCCAGCATATAGGGAGAGATCATGCTGAGATTGACGCCTCTATCCCCGCTTTCAGTCGAAGCCATTTTTACATCATTGATCTGAATGGTGTTGAATTTAGGCGACAGACCGCGAATGATGACATGTGTTCCTTCGCCGCCGCTTCTCGATAATGAGACGCCGGGGAGACGGGCCACCGATTCCGCCGCATTGGCATCGGGGATCTCCTGGATTCGCGCAGAAGAAACAACATTGACAATGGATCGAGCAGCGAGCTGCTTATTGATGGCCTCAAATTGTCCTTCAGCCTGCGCCGTAACAACAATGCTTTCACCCTCAAGCGGAATAAAATCCAACCTCACATCTTTTTGAAGCTTTTGATTGATCGTCACCGTGAAACTGATTCTAACCTTCTTGAAGCCGATATAATTGACGATCAAATGAAAAGATCCAGGCGGTATTCCATGTATCTCATATTTACCATCAGAGTCCGTTGCTGCCCCAAGACCTGTCCCCTCCACAAAAACATTCGCACCCGGCAAAGGTTTTTCTGTTTGTGAGTCGACAACCATTCCGCTGATCGACGCATTTGCGGCAAAACAGATCTGAGGCAACAATAGACCAATTGCCAGAATCAGCAAGAGCGTTTTAGGGGTGCTCATAACACAACTCTCCTTTGCGAATACGCGGATATGATTTTTATGTTGACCATCGAAAATCCAAATCATGCTTGCG
>RPQV01000676.1 GCA_003818595.1 Calditrichota bacterium | reverse complement strand
CAACACATGATTGGGACCAGCCCAATAGTCGCCGACGGCTTCCGGAGAATAGTGACCCAAAAAAATGGCGCCGGCATTTTTAATCAGACCGAGCATTTCCCATGGTTTTTCAACATGGAGGCCAAGATGTTCCGGCGCCAGCCGATCGCTGATCATGGCACATTGCTCCAGTGAATCACAACAGATGATGGCGCCATAATTATCTAAAGATTGTTGAATGATCTCAATCCGCGGCAACATTTTTTTCTGCAGATCAATTTGTCTGACGACTTGATGAACCAGATCTGATGAATCGGTCAAGAGAATGGCTGATGCGAGCGGATCATGTTCCGCTTGGGCTAATAAATCGGCGGCAACAAATTCAGCAGAAGCGCTCTGATCGGCAATGATCAAGACTTCACTCGGACCCGCCACCATATCGATGCCGCATTGACCATAGAGCATTTTTTTGGCGATCGCCACATATATATTACCAGGGCCAACGATCTTGTCAACACGCGGTACGGTCTGAGTTCCAAATGCCATTGCGGCGATTGCCTGAGCGCCGCCCATGCGAAACACGCGGCTGATCCCCAACTCGTAAGCAGCTGCAAGAATCGTCGCGTTCATTTCTCCTTGGGAATCGCAGGGCGTCGCGACGATAATCTCGGACACGCCCGCCACCTGAGCAGGGATAACTCCCATCAAAAAAGAGGATGGATAGGCGGCACGTCCGCCGGGCACATAAACGCCCACTCGATCAAGAGCCGTCACTCTCTGCCCGAGCACGACGCCGTCACTCTCCCAGCTCAACCAGGATTGCGGCTGCATTTTGCTGTGAAAATCTCTGATATTGGTCGCTGCCTGACGCAGAACATCAAGCAAGTTGGGATCAAGATGGGAATGAGCCTGATGCAGTTTTTCCTCAGGAACCAACAGAGGAATTCGGCTCAAATCGACATGGTCATAACGTTGACTGAATTCTGCCAAAGCGTTGTCTCCGCGAAGCCGAATCTGGGACAAGATATCGGCGACAACCTGTTCCACTTGGCGCGAAATGGCTGCTTTTCGCGATTCGAATCGCTGCAGAAATGGACTCAGCTCGTTTTGAGTAATTACATTCATGCCGTCTCCGTTATTAGTAAATAACTTTATTGAGCGGATATTCGATGATATCCTGAGCCCCTGCGCGTTTGAGTGAAGGAATAAGCTTGCGCACAGTATTTTCATCGACAATGATTTCAACAGCAATCCAGTCTTCTCCATAGAGATAGGAAATCGTCGGCTTTTTCATTGCCGGAAGATGCTGCATCAGAGCGTCCAATTTCTCTTTCGGCAGATTCATTTTCAATCCAACCTTCCCTTCCGACTGTAAGGCGGCCTGCAACATCATATTGAAATTCTCAATTTTTTCCCGCTTTTTAGCATCCATCCAGCTTTTTTTATTGGCGATCAGCATGGTGCGGGACTCTAGCAGCGTATCGACAATACGCAGATTGTTGGCGCGCAGGGAACTGCCGGTTTCGGTGACGTCAACGATCGCATCCACCAATGTAGGCGCCTTGACCTCGGTGGCGCCCCATGAGAATTCCACTTCGGCCTGAATGTGGTGATTTTTCAACCAGTCTCGAGTCAGATTAACGATTTCAGTCGCGATCCGTTTGCCCTGAAGATCCTGCACCGTTCTGATCTCCGAATCATTGGGCACAGCGAGGACCCACCGAACAGGACGGGAGGTTGTTTTTGAATACGTGAGTTCATCGATCTCGATGACATCGGCACGGTTTTCAAGAATCCAATCTTTGCCGGTTAATCCGACATCGAACACCCCATCCTGCACATATCGGGCGATTTCCTGGGCTCGAATGAGGATAGCCAAGATTTCATCATCTTCGATGGACGGGAAATAAGAGCGTTCGCTTATCGTAAAGTGATAACCGGCTTTGGCCAAGAGACGAAATGTCGATTCCTGCAAACTTCCTTTAGGCAGTCCGATTTTAAGCACATTGTCGTCAATTTCTTTGAGATTGGTCATTCGATCTCCTCTATAAATTCACCAGGCAAAAAAAAAGCCTACCGAGGTTTCGGAAGGCTTGATGCTTGGGCTGATCAATGCAGTTTACCGACTTGGATTCAAAAATAAAATAATGTGAAAATGGTGATGAAGGTGAAACTGCATATTTCCTCTCAATTTTTCAAATGTATCATTAATCGATATAAAATGCAAGCTTAATTTTTCTTGCTGAGCATTTCTGCCGCCAACGTCAGAGCACCGACAAAACCGGCATCATTGCCCAAAATCGCCCGCGCCACGACCAGTCCCCGCAGCGCCGGCTTCATCGCTCTCTGCTCAATGGCACTTTTAATTCGGCGGACGAATTCGTCGCCGGCATCAGCGACACCACCGCCGATTACAATGATTTCGGGATTAAAAATATTAACCAATCCCGCAAATCCGGTTCCCAGATATCCCAGGGTGGTATCGATAGTTTCATTTGCCTCGATATCTCCAGCAGCAGCCAGTTGGAAAATGTGTTTCGACGTCACCTCTTCCGGAATGGGCTTTTTCCTCTCCATCAGCAGATTGACATAAAGACGCACAATAGCAGACGCGGACGCGTACTGTTCAAAACATCCGCTGCCGCCGCAATTGCAGGGTATGCCGTTGTGAACAATCATCATGTGACCAATTTCCGCACCGGCATAATGAGTCCCGCGGTATAATTCACCATCAATGAGAATTCCACCGCCGATGCCGGTTCCTAACGTCGCGCAGATGACATTTTTATATCCTTTTGCCGCTCCTCGTCTGGACT
>RPQV01000675.1 GCA_003818595.1 Calditrichota bacterium | reverse complement strand
CCTTCGCGTCCTTCGTGGTTCAATCATATCAACCATCAGCCCGTAATTCAATCAATAGCGTGATTCCCCCCAATTTACCCATCCCTGAATAAATAGAAATCCTATGGGTATATACACCATGAATGAGCGAGATCGCGAACGCTCCAGTGTAATTCATCCATACAATATTCAAACATAAAGTCAGATATCAACAACATTAACCAGCATCGGAAAAAGAAATGATTCCCACTCAAGAAAAGAATGATCTCTATCCGCTCTGCCCGCAATGCAAAGCGGAAATCAAGGTGGTTTGGTATCGACAATTGGAAAGTTTTCTGGGCAAACGCTACATTTATTTTTGTCCCCACTGCCGCTCGGTACTCGGTGTTTCTCATCGCAAGGGATTTTGGATGGGATGATGCGCCGGCAGAAAGATCAACAATCTTCCGTCCGATGAAAAAGACGCAAAAGTTCCTGTTCGAGATCGGCAACGCCTTTGGCGGCGGGACGGTCTGCTATCAGCTCACCGTTTTTCAAAACCAAATAGCGATCGCACAGTTTCTCCACGATTTCGACGATGTGAGTGGAGAGAAACACCAGCCCTCCCTCTTTTACGTAGGCTTTGAGCAGCTCTTTGATGGTAAAAGAGCTCTCAATGTCAACGCCGTTCAATGCCTCATCTAAAAAAATAATTCGTGGATTTCCCATCAAGGCGGCGATGATCGCCAGTTTTTTCCGCATGCCAAACGACAATTGGCTGGTCAGCTTGTTGCGCTCCTTTTCAAGTGATCCAGCCTGTAACAGCCTTTCAATTTGCTCATCTGCCGATTGGTTATTGACATGTTTGATACGCGCGATGAACTGCAGCGACTCGATCACCGTCAGGTGATTATAAAAAAACGGCGACTCATGAACATAACTGATCTGCTTTTTGTACAGAAGATTTTGCAGGTAGATGTCCTGGCCGAAACAGTATATCTCTCCGCCGGCCGGACGGAACTGACCGGATAGCGCCAGAAGCAGCGTCGTTTTACCGGCGCCATTCGGTCCCACCAGACCGATCAATTGACCGGCTTCGCCGTCGAAAGAAACGTGGTGAATAACCGGCGGACCGCCATAGTGAAGATCAACGCGAGATACAGTAACAAGTTTTTCCATAGTGTTTTCGCTATCGGCAAGTTCGATATAATTTTTTGGGGTAGAGCCTTATAATGGCGAATAAAATCGATGACAAAAATAGAACATAGCGAAATCGATAAAGAATCGCCGTCAGAATGATTTGCAAAAGAATGATCAACAGATACTGCCGGCTCGCTTCTCGTTCATCCGGATATGCAGCGATTGAGGTGCTGATCGATAAGCTCAGAAAACCTATCGAGACCAACAAGGATTTAAAACCCATTATCATCAGGGAATAATAACCAGGAAACGCCAGTAAAGCCAAAGCGATCAGCACCGCATGCAACACCATCAGCCATGCCGCTGCGGGCAGCAGAACAGAAAGAAAGACATCTGTTTTTCGCAGGGGGAGACAGAACAATTGTTCGATCGGTTCAGCGGATGGCGAAAATTCATTCTGGATTCTGAATGAATAGACGAGTGCATAGGCAAGCATCATTGCCATGAGCACTGCCTGAAAATCATCCGCTCGCTGGTTGTTTTTGGACACCAAATAAGCAGCCGCGACAAACAGTGCCGTCAGCAGGAGTCCGGTCGAACTTTTTAGCCGCATCAGTTTGAGCAGGTTCACCCTCAATAAGGGCATGAGACGTCGCCCAGGCAACGGCAGGACGCGATTCTGTGTTATTGGACGCGACAGGAGCGGAATCATAAAAAGCTGATTGCCCTCCAACCAACGTACAAATCGATTTCTCATCCACCCGATTATCACCGTCAGCGCCAATCCCAAGACTGACAGGACGGTAAAAAAGGAAAAACCGGCGATCCATTCATCCTGCAGCACCAATGCAAGCACGCCGATGACAAAGATCATCATGAACAGGAATACCAGCAAAGGGTAATAGCGAATTGCCGCGGTACGACGTCTACAGGCCGACAGGGCGAAATAAACCGCGCTTGCTCCGGTCGTTATCATGCCATACCAAAATGACAATACGATGTTCAATCGACAAATATGGGCGATGGGAGCGAACGATGCCAGGGAAAAGGTGAGCACCATCAACAAGCCGAACATCCAGGATGAACCAGCGGTACGCCTGAGCATGATATAGTCCGCCAGCTGTCGGGAAGAAATCGACAGGCTGTTGAGAAATTTGATCTCACCCAGTTCCGCTGTGGGCGATTGAATCAGAAAATAAAACCACGCGATCACCGCCAACAGGAACACTATCAGCGATTCTTTGATGAATAACTCGAAAAAGATAAATGGTCGGGGTTGAAGAAAAAGCATTTTACCGGAGATGCCGAATATAAAAGCCGCTGACCAGGCGCAGAAGAACAGGAGCAGAAACCAGGATGCGGTCTTTTTAAGCGGGAAGGCATATCGAAGGAGTGATCCAAGCATTGAATAATTCCATCGTCTTTATTCATCCCTTGATACTCTTTTGACAAAAAAATGTTTCGCGGGATTCTAGCGGATAAAAATCAATTTTCTAAAATCATGATGTTCACCCGCCCGTAGCCGGCACAGGTAGACGCCGCTCGGCAACGACGAGCCGCGATCATCTGTCGCGTTCCATTCATACAGGTGGTATCCTGAGGCATGCCTGCCCACAGCGACGCTCGACAATAATTGTCCATTGATTGCAAATATCTCCAGCGTGATATCCGCTGTTGTCGGCAAAAAGAATAATATT
>RPQV01000674.1 GCA_003818595.1 Calditrichota bacterium | reverse complement strand
CGATGGAGCAGAAAAAATCGGCGAACATAATTCTTTTCCAGACCATTGATCGCCACGAAATAAATTCCAGCGGGGAGGTTGGCCGCATTCTGCAAAATGCTCCAAGTGTTCGCCTCCCCTGCATTTATAAAGCGTGTATAATGATCGATCTCCCTGCCCAGAATATCAAAAATTTGAATGCCCATCATTGCTGAAGAACGCGGACAAATGAATAATTGCGGTCCCGATGGCGTATTAAAGATTCTGATTTCGGATGATACCCGGCTTGAATTAATCTCGACGTCATTGAGCATCGGCGTGTCGATCAATAAAACTTGATATCGTTCCAGGATCACCATTTGACCGTTAACCTCCGCGGTCATTTGACCGTTGGTCTTGTTTATTAACAGGGTCTTTGCTGCGGAAGCCAATACTTCTAAATCCTCTGAAGATGATTTTGTCTGAAAGAGTTGAGTTCCTACGGGGAAATGACGAGTAATGGTCTCAACGACGTCATAATGGGGTGTCGGACGTCCTCCTTCTGCCCGGTCTGTTTTACTGAAAAGGTAGTTATCGATTTCGCCTTCCTGCGGATTCCACACCAGGCCGAGCATGGCATTGTTCACCATCGCATGATAGTAGCACGAAGCGTGATTCGCGGCGGTAAATTGCAGATCATCTTTATCGCTTCCCCCATAGAATTCTGAGACAACGATCGGCAAAGCGGATTTTTTGCCTAACTGGGCGATGATGCGGCCGAAATTTTTGGTCATTTTCATCATCTCTGCCTGGGAATAGGTATTGACATCATGATAGTCGATCAAACCATAGTCCATACAGATGAAATCAGCGCCGCGTTTATGCTGCAGCCAATAATCGATGACCTGCCAATCTTTACTGCCGATGGGCGTATAGGTATCGCGGCCGCTTTTCCCCACTTCAACACCGCCATCTCCCTGAATAACCAAATAGGGCCCTCCAACCTTTGCGTCAGGACGTACCGCCTTGACCGCATCGTATACGGCATTGTACAGCGTGGTATAGCGAATATAATCCCAGTTGTTTAATGAATTGCTCCAATAGCCTTTCATTTCGTTCCAAACCTGGAAATATTCCACTTCTGGATAGCGTCCGGCGATTTCGGCGCAAAGAACGGCGAATTCCTGCACCTGGTCATCGACAACATCTTCTTCCATCGCCCAATCATCACTCCCTTTCATCCATCCCGGCGCCGTGCAAAAGGTGATGATCATGGGAGTGCTGATGGACTTCATGAGCTCGACGCGATGATCCAGATCATTCCAGTAAAACTCGCCCGGTTGGGGTTCGGGATTGCCGACGCCCCAACCCATGATATGTTGATTCTGGAAAGTTATGCCTTCAACCAATAAGAGTGTGGCGCGTTGAACTGCAGTCTGATGTCCGTATTCCCAAAAACCATGTGTATGAGTGACGCCGATTTGGAATTGATTGACGATGAGCGGTTGCGATAAATCAATACGAACCGACACCGATTGTGCTGATAGAGTGAATACCGAAATCAATGTTACAAATAATACGGCCGTGAATTTCATCTCGAGACCTCAAAATGGGCATTGATGTTTATGATGATGAATCTGAATGGCGAGCTTGGGTTCATTGTTTACACGATTTTCAATTTAGCGATAATTATGATGGAATCATATTTCATTTTGACAAAAAAATTCGAGCCTGAGGAATTTTGTTGCTGATTCCACTGTTTTTGGGACTACAATTCGATTGCAGTTTACTAAACCCATGGAGATTCTCATGAAAAAAGCAATTTTCCTCGTTTTTGCACTTCTGTTAACCTTGCCTGTTGCCGCGCAAGTGAATTTGAATGTTTTTACCGGTTACTCTCTTTCCGCCTTTGAGGATCAGGAAGAAGCCGCTTCCGCCATCCCCTTGGGTGTCGCGGTGGGTTACAAAGTGATGCCGCAACTGGAAGTCGGCGGCGAAGTGAATCTGGCGTTGCCTGGTTATGCTTTTGAATCAACGATTTACGGCGTTGATTTTACCACCACTTTCCATCAAAATCTGTTCGGCGTCTATGGCCGATATTATCTGCCGCTGCAGACCGTGAGCCCGTTTCTCAAGGCCGGTGTGGGGCTTTATACCGGCAATATCACCATGGAAGGCGAGTTCATGGGTGAAAAAATGGATGAGGAACTCGATATGGACAGTGCCGTCGGTTTTAATTTCGGCGCCGGTGTCATGCTGAAAAAAGGATTTTACGGCGAATTCAATTATACCATCGTCAACCGTGCAAGTTCGGAAGATGATGAAGATGGTTCAGGCGAATCTTTCGGCGCCAACACCTGGGCAATCCAATTGGGTTATCGATTCAAACTCTAAGTAGAAAAAAGGCAGCCTGACCGGCTGCCTTTTTTCTTTGTTGATATTGTTTAAAAATATTCTATCTTTGGGGAGGCGTTTTATCTTTTCACACAAATTTGATCAACTGCTCAATGAACACAATACTTCACGGGAATACTCTGCCTGTCTCTGAACTGATCCTCATGATTTGTCGGGGAACCGCCGATGATCGAGCTGTCACACAGTTGGCTAACCTGTGTATTGATATGGCGACGGGTTATCTGAAATACTTGGAATCCACCGGGAGGCGCATCCGCGAGACAGATGACAAGGGCGAGTATTATCGTATCGCCGCTGACGGTATCGCGGAACTCTTCACTCGGGATGCCAAAGGTCAATACCTGATATGGCGCAGAGTATTTGCCGGACTAGTTGTCCATCAAGCTCTAGAGCATGAGTGGCAAAGCCTGTTGCGTCGATTGGT
>RPQV01000673.1 GCA_003818595.1 Calditrichota bacterium | reverse complement strand
TGTTGAGCGCTTTGATGACGCGGGCATATTCATCCGCCATCTTTTGATATCCCGTAGAGGTCGGATGAATTTTATCCGGCAGAACATCACGGATCGGCTGCAGCGATGAATACATGTCGACAAGGACGGTCTTGGCGCTGACTTGGTTGGCGAAAAACATCGCCTCGATTTCCTTATTGTATTGCTTCACCTGCGGCATCGGCAAATTATTGTCATCCAGCCGCGGGACGATCTTGCACAGGAGGATATATTGAACATTGCCATCCGCGCTAATGGTGTTAATGAGTTGACGGAGTTTGTAGGATGAGGTGTTCGATTGGGTGTAGGGCCCCTGAATATCGCTCAACAAATTATTTGTTCCCAGGTGCACCAAAACGATATTCGGCTGATATTGATCGAGCGCGGTTTTAATATCCATCGAACCGCCGGGAAGAAACCACTCGATTTTTGCCCCGCTCTGAAAGTGACCAACGTACGGTGAATTCCCTCTGCCGCCGACAAAGGTGAAATCCAAGCCGCCGGATTGCAGGCTTTCGTACAAAAACCTGCGAAAGCCGTCCCCCTCAACCCCAGTCACGCCATCCTTGCCGGCGGTGAGCGAATTGCCGACCGGCATGATGCGCCACCGTTGCGCCTGCGCACCGATGGCGAAAGAAAATATGAATAAAATAATCAGATAAACACGTTTGTCCGCCTTTAAACAACTTGAATGAAACAAGGCTCCTCCAGATCAAAATGATTTCGTCAGGACATGGAATACATCGGCTCCTCATTTGCAAAGAGTATACCTAAATAAAGGAGTTGATCAGAGACGGGTTTGATAACAGAGGGGAGCGGAAGAGCAGTTCACTGAGGTTTAATGTATTGTTATTTATGTAGCTAAAGAATAGTTGAGATGGCGCGTCGATGGCGGCGGATATGGGGAATCAACAACTTGACTTACATCTGCATCATTTTGTACCAGCCGAGAACATTTTGCTTCATCTGTGAACAAAACCGTCAATTTGAGGACTCGGCAGCCGTTGCCGCGGCTTAAAAGAGAACCATGAATTTCAGCGTGAATTTGGGACCGCTATAGTTCTCGGTCATGCCCACTCGTCGCGCAAAAACAGCATAGACGTATTGATATTCAAGCGCCAGCGCCCACGATTTCTGCAGCACAAAGTCAATGCCGGCGCCGACGTCAAAACCCCAGCCGGCGCGGTCGAGCGGGATGTTTGCACCCTCGGCATTTTGCGGCTGCTCCCGCGACCAAATCGCCGCCGTACCAAAGCAGGCATAGGGACTGATGTTATATTGCGGAAGCACAAAATATTTGACGTCCAGCGCCAAATGGCGCAGCGTGACCGAACTGAGATTGACCGCTTCAAGGTTTTTCTGCTGCCATTGCATGAACGAGAGCCGCAGCGCCTGACTGTGGAACAGGGGAGTGGAGAAAAAAGCGCCCAAATACGGGGCTGCTCCGTCCACATTCTTGAACGGCTGGCTGGGATAGCTATCGAGCGAACTCGGCTTCCATATACCGAAATCAACGCCCAGAGCCGCATGCTGCAGTTCATTTTCGGCAACAGCCGGCTGCAAGGCGGATAAAGCGAGGCAGACGAACAGCCAACCCCGAACGATTCTCTTTTTATTTAAAATTTTCAATTGAAGATTGCACATTTTGCTTCATGCCATGAATTTCACATCGACGTCGGAGTACTATTCCCAATCGCTTGCGCAGATTTCGATCAGGCTTTCCTACAACATGAGCGAATTAAGCAGTCGTTGTGGAGTTTTCGTCTGTCGCTTCAGTCTGCGGCTGAAAACCAATGGGTTGGTTGGGTTTCGGAGGTTCGCTGATCACTTTGATTTCGCCGAACTGGCTTTCGTATTTGGCGACATTCTCCTTCAGGGCATTGAGGAATGATTTGGCGTGTTGCGGCGTCATGATGACGCGCGCATAGACTTTGGTCTTGGGAATGCCGGGAAGCACGCGGGTGAAATCAAAAATAAATTCAGCCGGGGAATGCGAAATGATCGCTAAATTGACATAGATGCCTTCGGCTTCTTTTTCTCCGATTTGAATATTGATCTGTTGCGGCTGATTATTCGACATGATGATCTCCTCCATGGGCGATTTTATAGAAAGGTATTATACACATTTTCGAACACAAGTTCAATAGAAATATTGGCCGGATAGGGTCGAAGAGAAAAGCCCAACGCAGAGTCGCAGAGACCGCAGAGAAAGACCTCGCACAAAGACACCAAGGCACGAAGGGGGAACTCGTCGTACACCTGGGCACAGTGCGGCAGTTGCATCGATATGCATGATGAAGGTCTGCGACGAGTTCTTGAGCAGCATCTCGAAATAAGAACTCGTCGTACACCTGGGCACAGTGCGGCAGTTGCATCGATGTGTATGATAAAGGTGTGCGACGAGTTCCTGCCAGCCTCACGCAAAGACGCCAAGCCGCAAAGATCGCAAAGAAGGTTTTTGATTTGTTTAATCATAATAGATTTTGCCCCTAAAGTATGTCGGCGTCCATATTCATTAGGGAATCAAATATAGTTAACTTTTCTCTGTGTCCTTGGAGCCTCCGCGCGAGGTCGATCTTTGCGATCTTGGTCATTCCCAGCACATTGCTGCAAAATCAGTCTTTGCGCTCTTGGCGTCTTTGCGTGGACCCTATCGATTTAATCCGCATAATCTGTATTCAAAGTATTTCATCTCCGGCGCCGAGTACATTATCAATTTTCACCTGTCCATTATCAATTATGCAAAGCCCATTGTCCGGTCTGAAATGCCCGTTGTCTCCGGCGCGA
>RPQV01000672.1 GCA_003818595.1 Calditrichota bacterium | reverse complement strand
TTTGGCGCTGATCCTGTTCGGAACGGTCATCTTTTCCGGCGCCGTTTGGCGATTTCAGAATCGGATTAAATGATATCGGTTTAAACGAAGGATGAATATCACATGCAGTAAAGGAGCTGCGCAGAATGAGCCTTTTCGAAACCATCATGTTGCTCTGCTTCGGCTCGGCCTGGCCGTTTTCAATCTATAAAACATACACCTCGAGAAGGAATGAAGGAAAAAGCGTCATTTTCCTCTATGCCGTGGTAGTCGGGTATCTCTGCGGGATCATTCACAAGCTGTTATACGATCAGGATATCGTCATCTATCTCTATGCATTGAACGGCACGATGGTGATGATCGATATCTTCCTCTATCATCGCAATGAGCATCTCCAGCGCGTCCAAGCCGCCCAATCGTTTGCCGGCGACACTCTTGCCGATTGAACGATAAAGAGCGTATGATCGCACAGAGAGAGACACAAAGGCACAGAGAATAAAATAGCTATTTTTATTCTCTGTGCCTCCGTGTCTCTGTGCGAGGAAATATAATTTGCCGCATGAATTAAATTGGCGTCTTTTCAGACAGTCTGAATATTCTTACGATCAAGCCTCACGTCTCGAATTGAGTTCCTTCTCAATCTCTTCCATCTTGCGGTTATTCAATGGGTAAAAAATCATGAACAAGGCCGCAACCAATGACCCAGCGGCGGGGAAAAGACTCATCATCAGCCGAATTCCATCGAGCGCAAATTCCGTCTGTACCTGATTGGCCACAAAGCCATAAGCGTTCAACAACCATCCCTGCACCGCCCCGCCAAAAGCCAATCCCAACTTGAGCGCGAACAACGAGGCGGCCATGATCAATGCCGTCGCTCGGCGATGATACTTCCATTCACCATAGTCGGCCGTATCCGTATAAATCGACCATTGCAGTACGGCCAAAGGTCCCATGCAAAAAGACGCGATGATCTGAAAAAGAAACATCAAGACAATGGATTGCGGCCGTAAAAACATGAACAAGGCGGAAAATAGACCCGCGCCTATCATGAAACCAACATAACTGTTTCGCTTGTCAAAAAGCCTGGTAAACCATTTCGTCAGGATCGCTCCCAGGATGGTCATCACTGTGCCGGAGATTAAAAAAGTGGAAAGCAGCGTTGAATATGAATAGGTGACAGATTTCCCCAAAAATGCCACCGTCTGATCCTGCACAAAGTATTTAAAATAATAGGTGATCGCCCCATTGCGCAAAGCGATGAAGGAGAGCTGCATCACCGTTGCAAACCCAATCAGAAGCCAGGCCTCATTGGTCAGAAGATCTTTCAAATCCCGACGCAGCGAGGTCGATTGCGCCTTAGGAGGCGCCACACGTTCGCGCGTGGTCAAAAAAGTGATCAGGAATAAAGCAATGGCGAGTATAGATATCAATGTCATGGTGACGCGCCAGCCAACCGCTTCGTTTGTTCCGCCAATCTTTTTGACCAAGGTCATGACCGAACCCTGGACGATCAGTCCGCCGGCAAAGGCAGCCACAAATCGAAATGAAGAAATGACCGTGCGCTGCATCGCATTGGGTGTGATGACGCCCATTAACGCTGAATAGGGAACATTGATGGCTGAATAGATCATCATCATCAGAGTGTAAGTAATATAAGCATAAACCATCTTGCCGGATAGTGCGAGATTGGGCGCCCAAAACATGGCGATGCCAAAGAGTCCAAAAGGCACTGCCAGAAACAAAAGATAGGGACGAAACTTGCCCCACCTCGTTGAGGTGCGGTCTGCAACGATGCCGACAATCGGATCAAAAAAAGCATCCCAAACACGGGTGACCAGGAACATGGTGCCGACCGCTCCGGCTGCCAGGCCAAAAACGTCGGTGTAAAAGTACATGAGAAAAAGCATGAAGGTTTGGAAAAAGAGATTGGAAGCCGTGTCACCGAGGCTGTAGCCAATTTTTTCCTTGAGACGAATCTGAGGTTCCTGCATAATCATATGCCTTTCTATTACTTGTCACACACATGAATTGCGTTCCGCAACTTATGATGAAAGTATTAAATAAAATATTCAATATCAAGAAAAAGCAGGATGAGCGGGTAATACCTCAGTTATGGGAATAAGCCGATTCGCCTGCTCATTCAGCACCGTGTGTATAAAGCCGGAAATGCTTTAATGAAGAATCACGCAAAGCCGCAGAGATCGCAAAGCTTTATTATCTGGTCTCTGTGACTCCGTGACTCCGTGCGATGAAGCATTTATTATTTCCTCGCACACAGAGACCACTGAGGAATGATTATTATTATTTTATTCTCCGTGTACTCGGTGCCTATGCGAGAAAAAATCTACTGAACCGAAGCAGCTGCTTCCGCCTGTTGCACCAGCTGTCCGCTCAGCCGCTTGAGATCCGTCTCGGCATATTTGGCGAGGTATTGCGCGGCAATCAGCCGGTTGACCGCGTCGAGATATTTGAGCTGCGCTTCGCGCCATTCAAGAGCCGTCAGCGTGCCGACCTTATAGCGGGCAAATGAAATTTCCATGAATTCCCGCGCAGCCTTGGTGTTGTCTTTTTCAATTTCGCTCTGCTTTATATAGTTGGCATAGCTGACATAAGCGCGGGTGATGTCGGCGGCAATCGCAGCGGCGGTTTTGTCGAATTCTGTCTGCATTCTCTGCCAGTTCAACTCGGCATTTTGCCGACGGCGATTGATATTGAATCCATCGAAAATCGGAAAACTCAGATTCATCCCATAGTTCAGCCCTTCGGTCTGATTGGAATTGATGAATCCTGACTGCGATGTTGAACGGTTCAGATTATAGGCGGCGTTGACGCTCA
>RPQV01000671.1 GCA_003818595.1 Calditrichota bacterium | reverse complement strand
CTGCCTTTTTTCATGGGCGAGCGGACGCCGATTTGGGACGCCAACGCGCGCGCTCTGTTTTTCGGTCTGTCGCTGACGCATGGGATGGGACATATGGTGCGCGCGGTTATGGAGGGTGTGGCCTTTGCCATGTATGATTCATTTCGGTTGATTCAGGACGCCGGATTGAAGATGAATTACCCGATGGTGCTCAATGAGGGCGGCGCCGTCAGTCGACTCTGGCGGCAAATCATCGCCGACGTTTTTAATGTGCCCATTGTGCTCGCTAAAAACCGCGCCGGTGCGCCTTTTGGCGATTCGCTGCTCGCGTCGATCGCCACCGGTTATGTGAAGGATTGGAATACGGCCAAAGAATGGGCGGAGTATGTGGAGCCCATCGAGCCGGATCCCCAGACTCATGCGCTTTATCAAGATTATTTTGCGCTGTTCAAGTCCGTGTACGAGCATGTTCGCGGTGATTTCGTCGACCTGGCGGCACTGCGCGGTTGACGAGTCATCCTTGAATCCCAAGATTCATCCGGCGAACATGCCCATGACGCGATGTATTTCTTTTAAACGGAGAGGATCATGAAGTATTTAAATGCACTCTTGCTTATCAGCATTATCCTGTTGTTTTCCTGCAGCCGCGGACAGCAGGGCCAATTGACCATATGTTTCGCTTTTCAGGATTTGGAGACTGAATTCTGGGTTGGTGCGCATCAGGCCATTACCGAAACGCTGACCAAGCGGGGAATCCGAGTGATCGAACGCAATGGAGGACAGGATGCCAACCGACAGTTGGAGCAGGTACGCGATGCCATTGCCCAGGACGTGGACGGCATTATCATCATTCCACAGGACGGTCAGAGCGCCAATACCATCATCGGCGAAGCCAATCGCGTGGGTGTACCCATCGCCATTTTCAATCGGCCGCCGGTGGACAGTCTCAAAAACGCCATTGTTATTGTCGCCGATAATACCCGCATTTCGGAAGCGGCAGTGGATTTCATGGTGAAACAGGCGGAGAAACGTGGACGACAATCCACCCCCTGTATTGTCGTCGGTGACCTCGGCGATCCCAATGCGGTCGAGCGGCGAAACGGCTTTTACCAGGCGATTCGGAAGAATCCGCAACTATTTAAAGAGGTCATCGAAGTGCCCTCAAAATGGGATGCCGCCACCACTTTTGCCAATTTTGAAGCTGCGCTGCAGGCTCATCCGGAGATCGATTTCGTTTTCACTTCCTCGGATTTCCTCTATCCGCAGATTCGTGCGGTGCTGGAGCCCCTGGGCAAGTGGACGCCCAGCCACGACTCTCGTCATGTCATCATCGGCGGGATTGACGGCGACCAGTTCGCCTGCAGAATGATGCATGAGGGCATTGTGGATGCGACCGGAGTTCAGGACCTCTTTTTCGAAGCGGAAACGCTTTTGAATGAACTGCTGCAGGCCATTGCGACCGGAGAGAAGCAGCCCAAGAAATGGATTCAGGATCCGGGATTCGCGTTGACGCTCGATAACTTGTCCGAGCGGGGAGAGGATATGTGGGGATGCAGGTTGTTAAATGCCGGAAAATGAAACTCAATCAAATGATCATTGTAAGTCGATCGTCACTGCTGATCACTCGTTTATCTGTTAAATGATGATGAAATTATTCAAGACAATCTCGACCGGTTTGTTTTTATCCCAGCACTTTGTGTTGTATCTCTGTCTGGCATACTTTGTTGTGCTGTGGGCTATTTTTCCCCACATGGCCGGCAGCCGCAATCTGTCGAATATCGCTTCGAATATGTGGCCGTTGCTCGCGTTAGTGGTCGGTCAATTGTTCGTATTGGTCATCGGCGGAATTGATTTATCGCAGACCTCGATCATGGCTCTGACGAGCGTTGCCGGCGCCGCTTTGATGAGCGAGCAGGTCGATCCCGTTTTATTCAGCAAGAGTCCGTTGTGGGGAAGCCTGTTGTCAAGTTCAGGCGGATTCTTGGCGGGCAATGATTTCGCGGTCGTGGCCGCAATCGTCGTGATGCTGACTCTCGGCGCCCTGGTTGGTTTGATGAATGGGGTTTCCGTCGCCTATTTCAATATGCCGCCGTTTATCGTCACCCTGGTGAGCATGATGTTTTTCAGCGGAACGGCCATTTTTTTAACCGCTTCTGAAAACATCACCCATCTTCCATCTCAATTCATTACCTTGGGCAAGGGCGGGATTTCCGTGATTTCCTATTCTTTTTTAATCGTATTATCGCTGTCGCTGCTCGCTCATGTCCTATTGACGCGCACGGTGTTGGGACGGCAGATGGTTGCCGTCGGACTGAATCGACAGGCGGCGGTTATTTCCGGCATTGCGGCGAAGCGTCTGATCGTAACGGCATACATTTTTAGCGGCCTGTGCGCCGCCATTGGGTCAATCCTCTATTCGGCTCGGCTCGAAGGGGGGCGACCGACGCTGGGTCAGGATTTATTGCTCGATGTCATCGGCGCGGCGGTCATTGGCGGCATCAGTCTGTTTGGTGGCAAAGGCAAGGTCATTTGGGCGTTCTACGGCGTTTTATTTTTCGTCCTGCTTTCCAATTCGCTTAATATGATGAATCTTTCGTTCTTCACCATCGATATGGTCAAGGGCGCCGTCATCCTGCTCGCCGCCCTCCTCGATGTCCTGCGCCGGCGCGTTTCAGCCGGGAAAAAGGCAGCCCTATGAGTCTGATCGAATTTCAGAGTATATCCAAGTCATTTTTTGGCGCCAAGGCGCTGGAACAAGTGAGTTTCGGCATCGATGTGGGCAGCACCGTGGGACTGATCGGCGAGAACGGCGCAGGCAAATCGACGCTGATGAATATT
>RPQV01000670.1 GCA_003818595.1 Calditrichota bacterium | reverse complement strand
CTGAACCAATGCGCCGGCCAGCAGCATATCATAATTTTCCAGAAAAACAATTTTATCACGAAAATCGTCCTCTTTGATGATGTTCATGATATTTTTCAGCACCTCTTTGCCTTCGCGGTCTCGAGGATGAGCTTTGCCGGAAATGATGATCTGCACCGGACATTGTTCATTGTTCACGATTTCACGCAAGCGCTCCTTATCGGAAAACAGCAGATAAGCGCGTTTATAGGTGGCAAAGCGTCGGGCAAAACCAATGGTCAATGCATCATGACGCAATACTTCAGCTGCGCGATCGATGTCATTGGGATGAGCGCCCAATTTGATCAGCCGCTCCTGTAGATTTTTACGCGCCGTGGTCACCAGACGTTCGCGCCGCCGCTCGTGTGTCCGCCACAGCTCGACATCCGGAATTTGATCAATGCGTTCCCACATTGATTCTTCGATCGGATTACGATACCAATTCGGATCGAGATAGCGAACGTACAATTCAGATAATTCTGATGATAACCAGCTGCGAATATGGATGCCGTTGGTGACATGACCAATGGGCACTTCATCCGGCGGGACATTGGGCCACAGATAATTCCACATTTGTCGCGCCACCCGCCCATGCAGCCGGCTCACACCATTATAGGCGCCGGCCATATTGATGGCGAATATGGCCATATTAAATTTGCCTTCAGCCTGCGCATAATGCTGCCCGCCAAGCCTGATGAAATCCTGTATCGGGAGATTCAACAGACTACAGTATGAACCCAAATATTGTTCGATCAGATAAGGCTCGAATTGATCGATACCCGCCGGAACCGGGGTATGGGTGGTGAAAACATTGCCCACGCGCGTCGCTTCCCAAGCCTGGACAAAATCGACGCCGGAATGCGCCTCCATGTACATCTTGATGCGCTCAATCGCTAAAAAGGCAGAGTGACCTTCGTTCATGTGGCAGACTTCCGGCTTGATGTTCATCAACGCCAATGCGCGCATGCCGCCGATGCCGAGAAGGATTTCCTGCTTGATGCGCATTTCAATGTCGCCGCCATACAGTTGAGCGGTTATTTGTCGATCCTCCTCGCGATTCTGCTGAATATTGGCGTCGAGCAGAAAGAGCGGTATTCTGCCGATATTGACGCGCCAGATTTGGGCAAAGACCTTTCGGCCGGGCAGGTCCACATAAATAAGCAATGGATTACCCTTGTCATCCTTTTCCAGATTGAATGGCAAATTATAAAAATCATTAATCGGGTAGGTTTCCTGCTGCCATCCGTCGCTGGCGAGGTATTGCTGAAAATAACCCTGCTGATAAGCGAGACCGATTCCATAGAATGGCAGGCCGAGATCGCTGGCAGATTTTAAATGATCGCCGGCAAGCACTCCCAAGCCTCCGGAATAAACCGGCATCGCAGAAGAAAGACCAAATTCCATGGAAAAATAGGCGATATGGATCGACGGTGTTTCACCGAATTGTTCCTCGAACCACGCTTTCCGTTTCATATAATTTTCAACACTGAGGCGAATCCGCTCCAGTTGCGCCAAATAGCCCTGATTGCCGGCCATATCCTCCAGCCGTTTCTGATCAATCTGCCCCAACATCAGCACGGGATTTCGATTAACTGTTTCCCACAGATCCGGATCCAGCCTGCGGAAGAGGGAACGAGAGTTATGATCCCAACTCCAATAAAGGTTATAAGCCAACTCTTTTAAAAACGCCAATTTTTCAGGCAGTTTGGGAAGAACACGAACTTTTTGGATTTTATACAAATTCATACCTTGAGCTCCATTTGCTGCTGCAGAAAATCCTTATGTGAATAACGAGAATTTGTTCAGGCAGGATTTTTAGAAAAAAGATGTCGGTTTTCCATAATGTAGAGTATCCCGGTCACCAACGTAAAGAGTGTTGTGATCAGCATGGCTATCCAGATCACCCGCCAATTATCGAGCATCTGCGGGATTACCGAATGAATATGATAATGTTCTAAAAATGCCTTGAAAATGATAAAGACCAGGGCAATGTAAATGGCAACCGTCTGCACTCCCGTCTTCCAACGGGCGATTTCCATGGTGTGCACCGGACGACCAACCTTTAATCCGTAAGAACGCAGCCAGGTGACGACAACATCACGCACCACGATGACGGCGACCATCCACACATCGATATAGTTAAAAAAGATCAAACAGACGAATGCGGAAGTGATGAGAACTTTATCCGCGAGCGGATCAAGAAACTTGCCGAGTGAAGTTTCCCAGCCGTATTTTCTGGCCAAATGGCCGTCAACCTTGTCAGTGATGGTGCTGAACACAAAAATAAACAATGTGATCAATTTCCAGGTAATGCCGTGCTGCAAAAAGGCGAAAATAAACACCGGCGTGATCACCATGCGAAAAACAGTAAGAATGTTGGGAATATGTCGAACCATTATACTCTCGAATAACCAATCAACGAATTAAGAGCAATCTAAATATAAAGATAAATAGCGGAAGCATCAAGCAAATTATCGCTTTTCGCGTAATACCTCAGTTTTGGGAATAAGTCAATTCGCCTGCTCACAGAAATGATTCACGAGCCGCCAAGAATGCAAAGAGGCCTCGCACGGAGGCACGAAGACACAAAGAAACACGGAGAAACTCCTCGTCGGACACCCGACCAATTGGTTATGTTGTATCGAAATATCTGATCAGGGTAGACGAGGAGGAGAAGAAATTCCATTAAAAACCTGATCGCGTTGAAACATTGAACTCGTTAACTTGCGCCTATGCAAATGGATTATTTCTCTTTGTGTCCTGGTGTCTTGGTGCGAGGTCTTGGCGAACTTGCGTGAAGGTGCG
>RPQV01000669.1 GCA_003818595.1 Calditrichota bacterium | reverse complement strand
GACTGTTTTTCCGTTGCAGACGACAGAAAAGCAGAGCGGAAAAGAAGACAAAGATGGGTTCTCGGTTTTGACGGATTCGTCCAGCTTTACGCTCAGTTTGATGCGTCCATCAGGCGATTCGATTTGCCAGTTCTGCGAAGCGTGGTTTGCGGAACAATTGAGGATCAGCAGTACAGACATCATCCAAGTTATCGTGGTGATGATTTTCATATCGTCTCCTAAAATATGGGTTTCTATTATTTCAACAGCAGACATTTACCAAGCAGAGTTGAATGACCGGCTTGAAACCGAATTATAAAAGTTCCTACGGGTGTATTCTGAGCATTCCAGATTATGCGGTGATCACCCCGATTCAATTGTCCATTGACCAATTCGGCGACTCTTTGACCAGTGAGATTGAAAATTTCCATACGCACCTCACTCGCCTCCGCCAATTGAAAATGAATGGAGAGTGCCTGATTAAACGGATTGGGATAAATGGATTTCAAGGCATATTCCATGACCGGCAGGATGAGCGTAACCGTGTCCGATAGATGTTCACTGCCGTCATAATCGATTTGTCTCAATCGATAGAGGAGCCTTCCTCCCGGTGACTCTGAATCAATGGTTGAATAATCATGAACTTGATGACTCGTTCCATGACCCGGAATAAAAGCGATTTCCTGCCAGACTTGACGATCTGACGAGCGGTCGACATAAAATCCAAGATTGTTGCTTTCCGCTGTTGTGCTCCAGTTCAGCAGCACTTGATTTTCCAGCAGATGGGCGGAGAATGCCGCTAATTCGATCGGCACAAACCGGCTGACCCACACGGTGGTAGAATCGCTCCATGACGAGGTGGCGCCATGACTGTCGCGATTTCGGGCGCTGATTTGGAACGTACCCTCGGTGTCAAACGCGTGCTTGAAAGAGCCCAGGCTCCCGGAGGCGGTGAAGCCGAGCCACCCGGTTATTACACCGTCACCCCAATCGATCTGTATTTCCACTGCCTCTTTGTTAGGATCAATGACAAACAGCTGAAAGGTGTATTCCATTTTCGGCGCCAGATTATAAGATGAGCGGGTGAAAACCGGTGCGTTCGGTGTCAAATTGCCCTCGCCTTTCAGCGAGTGCAGCGCATAGTTGCAGACGTACGAAATCTGATCATAGTCTGCCGGCGGATCGAGATACGATTGGTAACAAACGGTTGTCAGCGGCGCCAGCAAGTCTTCGTTTTCATCTTTGGTCCATTGATCAACCATGTTTTTGGTCTTGTCAAAGAGATAAATGATTTCATCGCTTTGATCAATGGTGAAATGGATATCCTTGTTGGTGAAGGATAAATAGCTGTTTTTTTTGATGATGGTGTTGTTGGGTAAAACGGTAGAGTACAGCGTCGCCTTGTCTCCCAAATACCAACCGCTCAAGTTGATGTCTTCGTTGCGGCAATTGCGCAGCACGATTTCCTGCGCTTCCAGGGGGGAATCAATGACATAATCGATGATGACCGAGCGGTTGCCCTGACATTCGGTATCAAGATAGGTATTATCCACATCGACCAGACTATCCGATCGCATGATTTTGGCATGGATCCTGGGAAATTCGACCGAATAGGTTGACGAGTTGTTGACCGCTCCTTCCCATTTTAAGGTGGGCGAATAGGGCGTCAATGAGTTGGAAAGCTGCTGCAGCACCTGGTCGCATAGAATGGCGTCTTTTCCGTCCGCGAGATCATAGCGGATGGCGACTTGAAGTCGATCATAGGCCACCTTGTCGACGTACGTTTCTAAGAATGAGTCATGGAACGGCAAGACACCGGCAAAACCATAGGTTTCATAGTCGATGTAGGTATAGTCATTGAAAACTTCAAGATTGTTTTTGTAAAAATAAAAATAGAGTTTTACCCACTCGGCATAAATCAGGGCGTTGCTGCGAATGCGGGCGATTATTCGATAACTCGTGGATGTCCAGTCATAAACAAAGAGATCAATGAGTTCAAATTGATCATTCAAATTGAGCCCGGACAATGCGTCTATCGGCTTGTTGACGGCGTGTTCTTCGGCACGGAGAGCTTTTTTTGCCGTCCGCATCTGTTTTGTCAATTCCGAAATCTCAGCGACCAAAGATGAATCCATATTGTGTTCAATGGTAGAAAGGCGTTTCTCCAGGTCATTGAGTCTGCTGATTCGCACGTCTGCTGCAAACGAAGGCAGGGTGCAGCAGATCAAAAAGAGAGTGCAAACTAATTTCGCCATGTGCCCCTCCTCATTTATTGAGTCAGGATGTGAAAATCCTGCATCAGGCCATAATCCAGCAAATCATACTTTTCGCCCGACGGCTGCTGTTCAGGCGCATACTTGAAACTCCAGGGTGTGACGATTCCACGGCGATTGACGTTATGGAACGGTCCGAACAAGTTTTTAAAGCTTCCAGTGACCACCACCTCGATCTCGTTTTCACCGTCGCGTATGTATGGGGTGATGTCCAGTTCAAAAGGCTGCCAGGCGATGATGCCGGCATCGACTCCGTTCACCTCCACCGCGGCTACGGTTCCCTGCCATTCACCCAATTTCATGACGGTTTTTTGTCCCCGACGCAGCGTCGCCGATTTGCGATATCCGACATCATAGGCGTAAAAGGGCAGTCCCTGTTTTTTCCACGTGCCAAGGCTCATCGATGTCTCCGGAATGAGTTTCCAACCATGAGCTTGGGGTTCAAGGTCAAAGTTGCCCATGACATAGACCGGCTCTATTTCCGCATAAATTGACATGGGATGCATGATAATGGCGATATCATTTTCACCGATTTGGACATGGGAACTGAGATCAAATACGCCCCAGGTTTTG
>RPQV01000668.1 GCA_003818595.1 Calditrichota bacterium | reverse complement strand
CAACAGAAATTCAAGCGAACACCAATTGCCGACATCCACGAGGTTGTTGACCGGATCGATACCCTTGCGCTTGATCGAACGAAGCAGCAGCGCTTCTGAAGATAGACGACGTTTCGTCGGATCGATGCCGATGGCACGAAAGAACTGGCGCGCCTCCTGAACACCCGGAATTTCACCAGGGAGTACACCGGTAAATTCCAGCGCATATCTTTCAGCACATCTCGTCAGCTCTCGAAACGCCTCTTGCGAGTCGGTGACGACGATAGGACTGACATAAACAGCGGCGAACATAACCGGCGCATCAGTCAGCATGTTAATCGTGTTCATTGTTCGCCATCCATGATCTCATTGATTTTATTTCTCTTGAGAATGATCGGTATTGTTCGAATTCGCAGAACGCCATGGTTTTGCTGATGATCTCGACAGCCTCTGCAGTGAAGCTTTAACTTGGTCGATTGCCGACGCCAGAGGTCCGCATTTTGCGCACTGACTGACAACATAAATTGACAGGCTTGAAAAAATAAATCCCGGCACAATTTCGTACAACTCAAAAATGCCGCCGGAGAGTTGTTTCCAAATCAATACCGTGGTGCCGCCGACAATGATGCCGCTCATCGCACCCGCTGCAGTCATACCGCGCCAATAGAGCGAAAAGAGTACCAATGGTCCAAAGGCTGCGCCAAATCCGGCCCAAGCATAAGAAACCAGGTCAAAGACACCCGACCGCGGATTCAGCGCCAGGACAAAAGCCAGCATGGCGATACCCAATACCGTACTTCGACTCACCCAAATTAATTCACGTTGGGAAGCAGAACGGCGCAAAAATGCATGATAAAAATCCTCAGTGAGTGCTGAAGAGGCAACCAGCAGCTGTGAATCTGCGGTGCTCATGATGGCGGCCAAAATTGCCGACAATAGGCAACCGGCGATGAAGGGCGTCGACAGAGAACGGACCATGACCATAAAAACTGTCTCGGCATCAGCTGATGCCAAAGGTTCCGGCAAGTAGACATTGGCAATTAAACCGATCAACAAGGCTCCCATCAACGATAGAGTCACCCACACCATGGCGATGTGTCTGGCAAAAGGAATTGCTTCTCCAGAACGAATGGCCATAAATCGCGCCAAAATGTGCGGTTGACCGAAATAGCCGAGGCCCCAGCCGGTGAGAGAAAAAATCATCATCCACGAGAGGGGACGGCCATCGATCGAACGGGTGATCGTCAGCAGTTCCGGATTCATTTTATAAAGCTCGGATACGGTTGCGGCAAAGCCTCCCAGGCTGAGGCAGGTCCAAATAGGAACAATCAATAGTGCCAAAAACATCATCATCCCTTGTATGACATCGGTCCATGACACCGCCCAGAATCCGCCCAAAAAAGTATAGCTGATGATCACTGCAGCTCCAATAATCAATCCAGTTAAATAGGGTAAAGAAAAGACCGTGCTGAATAATTTGGCACCAGCTACAAAACCGGAAGCGGTGTAAATGAGAAAAAAGAAAAGGATAAAGAATGCCGAAACCACGCGCAACATGATGGGGGAATTCACAAATCGATTGCTGAAATACTCCGGCAACGTAATGGAATCACCGGCATCAAAAGTCATCAACCGCAATCGTTGAGCGACAAATTTCCAGTTGAGATAGGTACCGAGGAGCAATCCGCCAGCAATCCATCCGGCTTCCATCCCATGGATATAGGCATATCCCGGGAGTCCCATCAGCAACCACCCGCTCATGTCGGATGCTTGTGCACTGAGCGATGAAACCCAACTATTCAGCCGCCGTCCGCCTAAATAATAATCTGATAAATTATGGGAACGTTTGAAGAAAAACAAACCGATGAGAACCATCAGAATAAGATAGGTTAGAAAAGGAAGCAGAAGGCTGATCATTATTTCATACCTGAGAGGTCAGTATCAAGCCTGTTAGGCGAGAACAGATAAAAGTTCTTTCTTTTCTCTATAATAAAGGTCAAAAGGTGATACAAAGCATAAAGTTCCATTGAAAACGGCAGATATCCAGAGTATCCCAATATAGGCATTTCAAAAACATGCATAAATTGAACATGTGGTGTGTGATAAATCCATTTAGGAAATGAATGAAAATTCCAGAATTCCCATAAAAAACCGCAAATGAGGCAACCGATCCATAAAGCCCGCACAATTCGCCACTCTCCGTTTTTAAGCGAATCGAATAATGATCGCCCGCCTAATTTTACATTGATCGGATCGATGATCAAATAAACAGATAGCCAGACAAAAGGGTAAAACCATTCTGGCCAAATCAAAAGCATCAGCAGCAGTAACAATCCGAGAAAGAAATAAAACTTGAGATGGCGTAACTCTGAAGGAACTCGACATCTGGTTGCAGATCGGCGAAACAGACGCCATGTGCTGACCCATTCTGCAGTTTCAAAAACCGCCGGCATGACCGTGGAAAAGCTGAGGGAAGCAAAAATAAAATACTCAAACGGAGTGAACTGTGCTTTGCCCAAATAGAGCCAGTTTTGAGTGCGCAGGTTGATCAGTTCGAACAGCCACCAGCACGGCGCGGAAATTAAAAACAAGCCGATGAAGCGCTTCCATGATCGATGCAGCAGAGAATCACCGGTTTTATAAAAGACCAAACCATCAATTGTCAGGCTGTAGCCTAACCAAAGTGGGAAAAACAGCAGATGGGTACGCAATCCGCTCACCGACCAGTTGACTATCCAGGAAGGAATCATCAACATCAGCCCCAGCCAAAAGGGAAAGGAAAATTTACCCTGAGACAATCGACTCACGCAAAGCTCCAAACGCAACCGGCGATTATAAAACAATTTATT
>RPQV01000667.1 GCA_003818595.1 Calditrichota bacterium | reverse complement strand
CCGGTGATGACCGCCCATTCTCCGGCATACACCGCAATCAGGATGGTCACAATCAGCAACAGACCGCTGGTCAACAGACCTGCATTCATCCCGTGTTGACTCGCCAGATCGAACCAGCCCAGACGATCGCCATGCTCTTTGACCTGCTTGACCCATTTGCTGAAAAAGGATATCATTTTGGATTGCTTTTTGGTCATCTGCTCGACGTCCAAACGATCCTCACCGCCGGCGAGTTCGTCGAATAAAAAGCTCAACAGCCTGCTTTCGAACGGCAGGAGCTCTTTATCGCGTTCGCGCCACTGACTGCGATCTGCCAGCCAATAATAGATGGTTTTCCGCTTGAGTCCTCCCCGCCAATTTTTCTGCTCTATCTGTTCCTCGTGCAGCGAGACAAAACGCCGCTGTGCCAGGTCCATCAAGGTAGCGGTCAAAGCCGAACCGCCGATCTGCCGGTTCTGCAGGAGATAATTCACCAACGCCGGCGGGGTCACATCCGGAATTTCAGGGCTCATTTTGGATACCGGCAAATAGCCGGGCTTTTTGCCGTAGGTCTGGAACAAACTGTACCAACGGGCGAATCCAAGAAAGGCCAGAACAAGTGCCGCCCATTTTCCCTGTTCTTTTCTCTTTGCTTTAGCGGCGGATTCTTTTTCGATTCGTTCGCGATGGGCATTGGCTTCATCCGCCCAGTCGGCCTCCTCCTTCTGGATCGCCGCACGGACAACGCCGGATTGCTGTGGCGCTGCCGGGAAAATATCCGGAGGGTACAAGGCGCGTACCTCTAAAAAAGAGTGAGCGGGGAGATGATCGCACCAGGCGATGACATCACCCTCTGTGTTCACACGATATTCCGCCCACAGCGGACCGTGCAGCCAGGCCTGGACGGCAGGCAGTCCCGCTCCTTCAGGAGGGGCAAGAGATATTCGTACGTTGTGCTGACTGTGATCCCATTCATTGGAAATGAATTGATAATAGAGCACGCCAGCATCCTGTGAGCGTTGGATGACATTGCGGGCAGTATAACGAAAGGTAAAAGTGCGGCTTTCATCGCGTGCGCGATAGAACCAGCGCACCTCTGTTCTGTTCTCCTCCCGGGTGACCCTAAATGTGCCGGGTTCTCCGTCCTGCGAAAGGTAATACGCCTGGCCATTCTCTTCAATCCCAAAATCGGAGAACGAAATCTGCGCAAGTTGAGGAAACTCGCGAAACGCGTAGCTGAAGCTGCCTTGATAAACATAGGTGCGCGCTTCGGTCACAGCCATCGACCCATCGGTATAGAGCTGTGCAGATACATCGAGCTGCGAGATCGAATAGCTTTTCTCGGCATACGCTGCCGCGCCGAGCAGCAGCGACAAGAGAATGATTGATTTGATCATTGAATTCTCTCTATTCTAGATCGAACACGACCTCTTTCAGTGAGCTGATTGATCTCTTTAATTTACTACAATATAACACGAAGGTGCAAGAACTATTCAAATAGAACTTTAATATTTTAAAAAAAATGATAAATTCTCATCCATGGTTTATTGGGTTGCCGCTCTGCTCACGTGCTGCGAAAGGATAGGGTCATGAACAGGCTGAAGAATTTTTTTGCCACGGTCGGCCCGGGTTTCATCATTGCCTCGGTGGTGCTGGGCCCGGGCAGCGTCACGGTTTCTTCACAAATCGGCGCCACCTACGGTTATTCATTGTTGTGGGTGACCGTGGCGGCCAGCGTCGCCATGGGTATTTTCACCGCCATGGCTTCCCGTTTTGGCGTCAAGCAAAATATCTCCATTCTGCAGGCCATAGCCGAGCAGTACGGGCGTTGGTTCTCCGCTTTGATCGGCGTCTCCTGCTTTTTGATGGCTTCCAGTTTTCAGTTCGGCAATAATTTGGGCGTAGCCACGGCAATGGACGGTCTCACCGGCATCAACGTCAAAGTATGGCCATTTTTCTTCACCGGCTCGGCGGTCATTCTGGTATTTTTTGCCAAAAAATTATACAGGATACTGGAAAAGATGATGATGGTTTTGGTGATGATGATGATTCTCGCCTTTCTGCTCAATCTCATCTTCACCAAACCGGATCTCATCGAAACGATGCGCGGATTCGTCCCGTTCATTCCGCATGAGGGGATGGAAGTGGTAGCGGCGCTGGTGGCGACGACGTTTGTCCTCCATGTCGCCATGTATCAGGCGTACCTCACGCAGGACAAGGGCTGGGGAGAGGAGGATTTAAAAAAGGGATTTCGTGACACGGTGGCGGGGATTGTGATGTTGGGCGGCATCACGCTGATGATCGTCATGACCTCGGCGGCGGCTTTGCATCCGCGGGGGATCACCATTACCACAGCCGCGGATATGGCCAGGCAGTTGGAAGCCCTGTTTGGACCTCTGGCAAAAGTTATTTTTAATATCGGCTTGTGGGCGGCGGCTTTTTCCTCGCTGACGGTGAATGCGCTGATCGGCGCAGGTCTGCTGGCGGATGGGCTGGGAATCGGTCGATCAATGAATGATCGCCCCACCCGCATCCTTGCCATTTTAGGGATGTTGATCGGAATGGTTATCGCTGAGATTTTGTTGTTCACACAGACCAATATCGTATCTCTGCTTGTGTTCGCCCAGGCTACAACGTTATTTGCTGTTCCGGCGGTCGCCATCGGCTTGTTCCTGATCGCCAATAATCGTAAGGTGATGGGCGAGCTGACGAATAACTGGAAGCATAACATTTTGGCCGTTTTTGGTCTCATTCTGATCCTTTTGATGGTATATTATAAATACCATCAATTGGTGGGAAAAATCTGAGTTCTGCATTCAGTAAGATTTTGTGATATCAGGTAAGGAATTTACATG
>RPQV01000666.1 GCA_003818595.1 Calditrichota bacterium | reverse complement strand
TCAAAAATGACCTCAAAAACCTGATCCTGAGATTGATCAGCTCTACTCGGTTTTTTTGATTTATACAGAATTTGCCCATCAGCAGTGCCGAGAGCGTACTTTAAAAAGGATCCACCCAGGTCCAACCCGACAAACAGCGCTTTCTCCATCTACAACAGCCTTTCAATAGCGTAACGAATTCAACAAATTATCACTCTATCAAAAAAATCCTAATCATTTAATTCAAAAAGATATATTTTTCAGTGTGCAATTCTGCCAACAGACGATTGTATATTTCCAATGTGCCGATGTCTATCGAGGGTTGATTCATGACATAGGCATAAACTGGAATACGCGTGTACAACCATTTTATAAAAAATCCTGGGGCATCGGGATTATTTCCTTCCTCAAGGTAAACATGATAAAGAGGGACATGTTCACGCCGATGGATATACAATGCGGGACAGACCAACGATGAGCGGGGAACAGCCGGTTTTTCTTCAAAACCGATGACGCGCAAATCATCATCAACCTCAACCACTCCGCGCTGACTCAATCTCTCGATATCATCAAGGTGTTGTGCCGCGACGATATCGGCCTGTTGATGAGCAAAGAAATCTGCCATGTTACGAAATTCTGCCTGAAAAATATTATCACCGGCAGCCACAATCACGTCATCTTTGAGATTTTGTGTACGAATGGTCAGCGCAACATCAGCAATGGCACCCAGCCGATGGTCATTGCTCGTCGTACCATCGTTTATGACACAAATATCAAAGGGCCACGCGTTCAACTGCTTTGAAGCAATCGCCCATTTGTAAAAAAGCCCGGCAAACTTGTCATTTGTGACGACATAAACGCCATCCAATGCCCGAAATGATAGAAAGCGATGCAGAAGATGATCAATAATAGTCTGCCTGCCAATTTTGAGCAGAGGTTTGGGCAAATGCTCAGTGAGCGGATACATGCGCGTTGCATATCCTGCGGCAAGAATAACTGCCTTCATGAATTAACCATTCTCATCGATCCTTTCCAGGGGTCGCTAAACCTTTGGAAGATTGTTTTATAAAAGCCGCAATTTGAATTGATCATCGACTTTTTCAATCATGATCATTTGACCAAATCGAGGTCGGAACAGGTTAATATGTTTCGAAAGATCAAGATGATAGCTCGACCGGCCTTGACCCGAGCGTTGATTGGGCATTTCAACCGGACGCAATGCAGTCTCGATTTCATTTCCGTCGATCAGGAGTTTGAACGAAACGCCCGGCTTGGGGAAAAAACCTGCTCTTTCCTTTGGAACAATAATAAATCTCTTTTCAGATTCCTCGCCGGATAATTTGCGGGAAAAGGTTTGATCCGTAGTATCCATGCTTCAACCTCCATCTTGTACAGAAGAAAATTAAGCTTTTTCGAACTGACAATTTTGCGTCGTCCGATGATAGGTTTGAATAAAGACCTGCTGAATTTCCTCAATATTGGTGATCTGATCACGCAAATGAGGAGCCACGATTTCCGCATCTGTCCATGACAAGCTGCTGAGATCAGCGCGGTCGATATAAAAAACACCGTTCAAATGATCAATTTCATGCTGGAGAACCACAGCAAAAAGCCCGCGTGCCGTGATCTCGACAGGCCTCCATTCCCGACTGATCGCTTGTACAATCACTTTTTCCGCACGAGGAACCTTTGCATGGAGACCGGGAAAACTGAGACAGCCTTCATAGTCAACTTTGATTGATTCGCTGGCGGCGATGATTTTGGGATTGAATAACACATAATCTTTTTCACCATCGGTACAGACAATCAGTCTTTTTGACACATTGACCTGGGGCGCAGCTAATCCGACTCCATCCTTTTTCCGCATGGTTTCAAGCATATCTTCAATGAATTGGTCAGATATCTCACCGTGAACGCAAGGCTCGGCAGTCTGCCGAAGCGTCGGGTGACCGTACTCAATGACTTTTAATAACGCCATTCTTATCCATTATATTAATGTTTGCCTTTATTTCTGCGTACCCGCCGTTTACCCGCTTCTTTCCACAGCGCCTTCTCAGCATCGGTTTCCGGTATGAGATCGGGAACACGTACCGGTTTGCAGTTTTGGTCCATACCAACGAGGATGAATACTGCAGAGCCCGCCGGTACAATGGTTGACTGAAAAGTATCTTCATCAAACAAGCTCACCATCACCTCCATCGAGGTATTGAAGGTTCGCGTCACGCTGGCGATTATTTTGGCGACATGACCAATGATCAATGGCCGGTCAAAGCGAAGGTTTTCAACGCTCACCGTATTTACGCGCAGATTGGAATGCCGTCTGGCGCAAATGGATGCCGTCATATCCATCCAGTCCATGATATAGCCGCCGTAACCGGTGCCCATGGTATTGGCATCCAAAGGACGCACGATACGGCTGACTTCTGTACGACTTGCTGAAGGGGGTTTGCTGTTTTTGAACATCAGAGTGATCCATATTGATGATCTGCATGATAAGAACTTCGCACCAATGGACCCGCCTCAATGTGTTTAAATCCGGATGCGAGCCCGTGTTTCTTGAATTGACTGAATTCTTCAGGATCGACATATCGAACAACCGCCAAGTGTTGGATTGTCGGCTGCAGATATTGCCCAATGGTCAGCATTCTGCAATTAACCTGCAGCAGATCGTTCATGACCTCGTGCACCTCTTCCGTGGTTTCACCCAATCCGACCATGAGTCCCGATTTTGTCATCATATTCTGTTCAGCGGCCCGTTGCAGCAGCATCAGCGATCTCGAATAAACAGCCTGCGGGCGCACACTGTGGTACAGCCGCGGCACGGTTTCAACATTATGATTTAGGACATCCGGACCGG
>RPQV01000665.1 GCA_003818595.1 Calditrichota bacterium | reverse complement strand
CTGTCTCTCGAACAGGATCGATTTCAAAAACGTCTGAACTCAAATCTATTGGCGCTCTATCAACTGGGTCGCACCTTCTCTCCCGGCGTTGCTGATTCGATACAACTTTATTTCACTGATCGACGACGGGACAATTATGTCTCGTTCACCGGCGATGTGGAGAGCCAGCGCGAAAAGATCAAGGGAGGCAAGAATACGCTTCACTATCGTCTGGGTCGGGGCACAAATCTGAATTTGACGACCTTTCTCGAGTTTAAAAATGTTGATCTCCTGCACTCGGGGGAAAGCCTTGTTGAACGGCGAAGAAAGCGAAATGATCAGCGTCTCTCCAATGATTTAGGTTTGGAGCGGCAAAAAAATCGATGGGTGAGCCAATTTGCTCTATCTCATGTCCTTCTCGATCAGCGATACGACCTGAACGTGACCAATGCCGATCGGCCATTTTCCTCAAGAACGGCGTTTATTACCCCGGATAATTCAAGTTCTCGATTAATGATGACCAGCCTGATCCGCGGCCCCGTCACGCGGCACGATTCGCTCTCCGCCTATTTTTCCATCACCAAGTTTCGTTACGATACACCGGACACGACCAATTTTGATGACCGAGATGAGCTCAGAGTAAACTCACGCTTGGTTTATGCCCATCGGTTTTCCTCGGAATTGACGGTTGAATGGCTTGCAGCCTTGAATTTGTACCACATGGTCTACATATTCGGCGAACGCAGTGCAGATAATAACTGGAATCGAATTTTATTGCTTCGTCCGCTGATCACGTTTCGACCTGCGGAGTGGTTTCAGTTGAATCAATCATTCGAAGTGCTGGCCAATTATGTCGATTATGATTTCGAACAGAGTTTTGTGAGTGCACGCAGCTTTGTTTTTAGGAAATTCGCCCTCAACGACAGTCTTCGTCTGCAGATTATGCCGCGCAGTACTTTATTGTTCGATTATCAACTACAGTTAGAAGAAAACGGGCAGTTCAATTGGGATGAATGGAGCGAACGTATTGTCGGCACGCGCAGCAAACAATGGCTTCATACGTATTGGCAGTATGCAGTGGGAAATAGAACACGCATAAGCGCCGGATTCGCTGTATATAAACGTGACGAGTGGAAATACACCAGTAGCGCTTTGGGTTCTATATTAAAAGAGGCGACCGGTGACTATATCAGTTACGGTCCAGTCTTTAATTTTTATTATCAATCCGCGGGAAATTTGCGCATCCATTTCGATTCAACGCGGTACAAAGTGGAGACGACTGGTCAGCGTACATATTATGTCAATACCATAGAACTTGGATTGAAATGGTTTTTTTAGGTTGCAGTTCTGCATCAATTTTTTGTATTTTATTTGGAAACAACTGTTATAGAATTTCCGTTTATCATTCATCAGGATCAGAAAAAGGTTGAGGCTCGCTTGGAGGCAGAAAATTATGTATTCGAAATGGAGATTCCTTCGGATCCTTATCAAATTCATCGTGTTGAAGAAAATTTAGAAAAGTTTTTCCGCAAGTCTGGGCTTGAGGAAACTGATATTGAGAATATAGGTATCGCCGCGACCGAGATGGTCAATAACGCGATTCATCATGGCAATCGTGATGATCGAAAGAAAAAGGTCTATATCAAGTTCATCAAATTAGCTCATCAGATCGAAATAGTCATTCGTGATGACGGCGGCGGCTTTGATCCTAATTCCATTGCCGATCCGCTGGATCCGGAGAATCTATTTAAGGAAAGCGGGCGCGGAATTTTTATCGTCAAATCCTTGATGGATGACGTGAAATTCAAATTTAACCAAAATGGTACTGAAGTCACGCTGATTAAATACCTCTAAAATGCCATGCAGCCGAGACTCAGTCCTCACCCCTGTATTTTAACCATTGAGATTTGTGAGAATTGCTGAAATCTGATCATTCTTTTCACTGGATCGGTGTTGTCGCTCTGTCGCTTTTACTCTTTTTATTAGCCCCAACGCTCATCTCCGCATCCGATCGAAACGCATTTGAAGGTAAAATCATTTCCGGCATCAAGGTTGTGGGCAATGAAAAAACTCGTGATTTTGTTATTTTGCGTGAAATGAAAACGACGGTCGGCGATCGCTTTTTGGGGGAACGAATCGAGCTGGATCGGAAGCGCATTCAAAATCTTGCACTTTTTACACGCGTTGATATTATTCCAACCGCTGTCGACGATGACACTCTGTCTTTGTTTGTAATCGTTGCTGAACGATGGCCTTTCTTCCCTTACCCTTTGTTATTTCGCAATGAACGCTCTTGGGACAAATGGTCATATGGGTTGGGCATCATTCACAATAATATCAAGGGATTGAATCATAAACTTTTGGCGGAACTTTGGCTGGGGTATAATCCCGGTGGACAATTGGTTTATACAAACCCCTGGTTCGGCGGCAATCATCATTTTTATCATAAACTGCAGATTTTGAAAATGGATGTCCTCAGCAAAAGCCTGCAATATCCGCGATTTGTCGAACAGCATGAAAGTATTAATTATACTTTTGGCAAACGCTGGGATTATCATGTTTATACTTCAGCTGCGATATTTTATGATCATATTGAATTTCCTGCTGAATACAGTCATCACCTCTCATCGAATCGTCTATATCAGGATGTTCCTTCTTTTGGATTGGGATTTCGTTACGATACCCGCGATTTGTACGAATATCCCAAATCAGGTTGGCTGATCGACGCCTATGCCACAATCACCTATTTCCCCCGGCAACTGAAATACCTGATCTACGGCGGAGACTTTCGCCATTATTTTCAGATCACTGAATTGACAACATTGGCCATGAAATTTGCCCTTGATTTGAGCGCCGGTG
>RPQV01000664.1 GCA_003818595.1 Calditrichota bacterium | reverse complement strand
GGTGAGGGAATAGTGGATTATGATGTATTCATCGGCGCCCTGAAAGAGATTGGTTATCGTGGTTACATCTGCTATGAAATGTGTGAAGTATTGGAAGGGGGAGGGTCGATTGAGAATCTGGACCGCACAGCCCAAAAATTTCTCGATTATGTTAAAAAGTTTGAATGAGGTGGTGATGCCGAGAAGATTATATAGGCGTTTTTCGGCGCTGTCGCTCATTATTTTGCTGCAGGTGAAGATTCTCAACGCCGACGAACCGTTATCCCCCAATACTTTGACGACGCAGGAAGTTGCTGAGGGGTGGCAGCTCTTGTTCGATGGCAAGAGCATGAGCGAATGGCGGGGGATCCATCGCGAAACCATACCCGATTGCTGGCAAATTGTTAATGGTGAGCTGGTGTTATCATTTTCAGTCATTCAGGAATGTGGCGACCTCATCACCAAACAGAAATTTGCTGATTTTGATCTGTACTGGGAATGGAAAATGCTGGAAAAGGGGTGCAACAGTGGGCTAAAATATTATGTGCAAGAGGAGCTTTCCAGCGGAAATTCGGGTATTGGACTTGAGTACCAATTGCTTGATGATGGCGGGCACGAATTGATACTGCTCGGCAGAATGAGTCCCAACGACTATCATTCACTAGCCGCTTTGTATGAGATTTATCCGACAAGTAACAAAACGGTGCGGCCGCTGGGAGAATGGAATTCCAGTCGCATTTATTCCCATGAACGTCGTATAGAACACTGGCTGAACGGTGAAAAGGTCATGCAATGTGTTCGCGGCAGCCGAGATTTCCATAAACGGGTTGCGAACAGTAAATTTTCAGTATTTCCCAGCTTTGGTGAGGCCGAGAGTGGATATATTTTACTGCAGCAGCATGGCGGTGTAATTGCGTTTCGCTCCATCAAAATACATCCTCTTGGAAAATGACCTGTAATCGATATCGATGTTGGCGAAATGCGGGAAATTCCCGCATGTTAAAGAAATCCCGCATTCAGCGTAGAGTAGTATGATTTATAAGTAATTATAAATATATAATTAATATAATGTATGCATGATGGCATGGCTGTTGCGTATCCGGCAGGTGAAATCAGTCAATTAAAGTAACCTGTTGGAGGTTGTTATGAAAAGCAAACAATTCAACGTCGCCACTTTCCTGTTACTCGTTTTTCTTTTTTTCGTACAATCCGCCATGGCGGATAATAACCGAAAAGCCGGAATTGGCTTCCGCGGCACTTATTGGAAAATGGGTGATGCCTCTCAGACCGTGCATGTGGTCACCAATCCTCCTGAAGCGCTGGTTGATTTCGGCAATGGCGGCGGTTATTTCTACATCTTTTCGCGGATGGGTGACGCCGCCTGGATGGAATTCACCATGGGTGCGGTCGGAAAGGTAGAGTCGTACAGTCAAGGCTATTGGGGTGAAGAAGTCAGTGTGAATGCAGTGACTCCGGTACTCTTGGGTGTGCGACAGGATTTTTTCTCCTATGATACTGAGAGCGCATTGATTCCCTATATTGCTTTCGGTGCGGGTCCGTACTGGCTCAGCGAAGTGTATTCGCGCACCGCTTATAGTTCCATCAATAGTGAAGTGTTGGTAAAAAGTAAGGCCAATATTGGCGGGTATGCCGGTGGCGGAGTCAATTTTCTGCTGACGAGTTGGTTGGCAATCAATTTGGACGCGCGCTATCATTTCATCCGCTTTGATGTCCATCATGAAAAAAGCGGTTGGGAATATGGCCTGGGTCTTGCCTTCAGTTGGGGCAAGTATAAAAAGTATTATTCTCCGCGATATCATTATCATCGCCATCGTCGAGACAACATTCATATTTACATTGATTGAAAACATGAAATATCCCGTTTACATTTTTATCAGCATCATCATCGCAGGTCTGCTATTTGACGAGCAGGTTGAGGCACAGGGAATCGTCAGAGCACAAGGTGTCGGTTTGCGTGTAAGTTTTTGGAATATTTCCGGACGCAGATCAACCATAAATGTGGATACTCAGAATGGAATGTCATCGGTTGATTTGAGTGGAATCGGCCCGACATTTTATTACTTTTCCCGCGCCTATCGTGACCTTTTTTTGGAAACCAGCCTCGGTATTGTCAGCAGCATTAGGACCGATCATTCGTCATCCGTGAATTCTTCGGTTCAAATTGAGTCGATCGTGCCCTTTCTGGTTGGATTACGTTATGATTTGCTGTCGACGCGGCTTTCTGGAGCCCTACACCCCTATATTGGTGCAGGTGTTGGTCCGTACTCGGCCTTTAACTTGGCGACGACGGTAACCGCTGATGGGAGTGCAAACGGTGTTCAAGAAAAAATCGAATCCACGATGGAATACGGCTGGTATGCCGGTGGGGGCGTCAATTTTACCTTGGCCAACTGGTTTGCTTTGAATGCAGATATCAAGTACCACTCGGTCAATATGCAGCCAATCAGGAATTACAGTGGTGTTGAATTGGGTTTGGGCTTTTCGTTCATGTGGGGGAAAAAGCGCGAACTCTATGAAATCAAGCAAATACAGGTGGTCGTGGATGACATCTATCCCGCTTATCACCAGATTTATACAACTTTTCCCATTGCTTTGGTCAGTGTCAAAAACTTGGCCGGCTATCCGATTGAAGTTAATATTCGCAGTGTGGTCAAGGGTTATTCGCCGGGTGCTAAAGATTCCGGCTTTATCAAGCTGGGCAGTGGCGAAATGCAGGATATCCCTGTAACCGTCTATTTTGGCCGTCAAATGCTCGAGAATTACAAGAGCAACACGGTTATTCTGGATATGGAACTTGAGGTACGAGCGGCGACGACGCTGCGAGAGCGACTCAATGTTCC
>RPQV01000663.1 GCA_003818595.1 Calditrichota bacterium | reverse complement strand
CCGCGCTCAACATAGATAGCGGTCAGCTCTTTTTTTTCAAACTCGTAATCATTTTGCAGCTCCAGCCGCTCGCGTTCCATGTCGGCGTTCTCCGTATCGGCTTGCGAGCTGACAGAAACATATTCGCCCGCGGCCATGGACATGGCGCCGGCGACCAGACCGGCGACCCCTGCAACCAAAACATCACCTTTTGCGGCTTGCGCGGCGGCCACGCCGACGATGAGACTTGCCGTGGAGACAATGCCGTCATTGGCCCCTAAAACTGCCGCGCGTAACCAGCCGATGTGTTGGGTGCGGTGTCTTTCGATGTGTAACCGGGTCATGGTGACTCCTTAAAATTAAATAGCCTCTATCTCATCATTTGCAGTGATCTAGGAAATTAGGCGTTCTCTACATCTTTTTCTTTTTATTTTTCAGGCTAAAACTGGCTTTAGCTGAAGAAGCACCATCCTTCCTGCTCTCTTGCAAATACTTTCGGATATCAAAATAGAATACTTATTCCAACTCTTCCGGGAGATAAAACAACTGACCAACTCGGTGCAAATTTTTGGGCGCCCAGCTTCTCTCCGGATTGATGCGTATTTCTATAATTGTCATAATCCTCAACAGCTCTTGTTGGTTGAGACCAAATCTGCGCCTCGGTAATGACGGTGTTCAGAGCAAAATTTCCCACGCCTTCCCAGAAGCTTCTTTTGAAACCCAGCCAGACAATGAGCCCGCTGCTGAGATTGACTGCGCCGGTGATGGCGTGAGTTTTCCATGATCTGCCGACTTTTTCCTGCAAGGCGCATTCTCTCAGCAATTCCTCCGCCTTGAGTAATTTATTTGATCTTTCTTCCAGCGTATTTTCAGAGAATTGAGCCAGCCGATCCGAAGCGGTTCCGGGAACCATGGGCGCGATGAGCTGTCCCATTGCGCCGAGGAATGTGGTTGCCGCGCCAAGAGCCATATCCTGCCGGGTTTCTTTGTCCTCACTGGTTAAATACACCGCGCCCTGACCAATCGTCGCCGCGCTGTAGCCGATCAGCCAGCCGTACCACCAGCGATTGGCGTTTGGCTTTCCCTGCTCCAGCATGTGGCGGATCGCCTGCAATCTTTCCTGCGTTTGAGCATCGGATACTTTATTCTGCGCCAACACCGGATTCATTTGAAAGAGAAGACAGAACAGTAATAGAACTGTTCCAAAATAGGTGCTGACGAATTGCTTTTTCAATGAGTTGTCTCCTCTCTGGTCATCATTGGTGATTCCTTGAGCCGGGTGCTGAGCAGCAGGCTGAAAACCAATAGGCACATCAGCACGATTAACGCGGTAGTCATTGAGCCGGTTATCGGCGACTTGAAACTGTCCATGGCAAAGATGAAAACGATTCCCGAGATTTGTCCCATCAGCAAGAGCAATCCGTTGGAGGTGCCTTCCGGTGCCGGATTGGCAATCTCAGCGCCATATTGGAAGCCAATCGGACCGGCGCTCAACAAAAAGAGTCCCAAAACAAAGGCTGAAGCAAGCAATAGCCAATAGCTCGTGGCAAAGGTGATCCCCACCAGCCCCAGACTCGCACCCGCCAGTGCCAGAAAGATAAAAGGAATCCTCCTGCGATAATGGTCAGACAGCGTCGGGAAGATCACCGCGCCCAAAACGCCGCCCACGATCATCAATCCGCCGGTAATGCCTGCATGGGTGCTTAAAAATCCTCGAGGTTTAATAATATCTTCGATCCATGTTGTCACTCCGTTAAAAATACCCAACCCCACGAAAAAAATGAGCATCAATAAGATAAAGTTTGGCTTGCGCAGGATTTGTTTGAGACCGTCAAAAACCAGCGAGCGTTCTTCCTGATCAACCCGGCAGGGAGGTGTCGGCGGGCGTTCTTTGGCAACGGCGAAAAAGACAACCAACCCAACTATCGACGCAATTCCATACATAACGAGCATGCCGCTAATGCCTGAATGGATCGCAAGATAGGGCGTCAACGCCAGACCCAACAAGATGCCAACGTACATGGCCAGCGTTCCCAGCCCCGATGCTGTCGCCCGTTCCTGAATCGGAAACCAGCGGGCAGCCAGGGTGGTGATGGCATTGAGAATAAATGGTTGGCCGATGGCAATGCCGATTTGAGCAATGAGAACCCAGGTATAATCCGTCGCCAGCAGTCCGCGCAGCAAGCCAAAGACTCCCGTCAACAGCGCGCCCAATCCCACGGCGACGCGAATGCCATAGGTGTCGATGACCCAGGAAGCCGGGATCGAGATGACGATGTAAACGATCATGAAGCACATGGACAACAGACCGATGCTGAGGTCAGAGACGCCGTAAAACGCGGTGGCGCTACTGGTAATCGGGGCAAAAGTGATCCATAACAGTTGATTGATGGCAACGACAAACATAAACGCCAACAGCATGACCCAACGATAGCCATAGACTTTGAATTCGGGTTTTTCCATAGAATCCGTTCTCCTCTTCAGATGCGATTTCGATAAATCTCAAAACGCTCGTTATGCGGCAACTACCCGCTTTGTCCCAATAACGCTGGATTGTCTTTCTGATCTAATTTCTCGATCACTATATTTGATTATTGGTGGGCCAAGGACTGTTTTTCTTGCTGAGGCTGTCGAGCTGTGCGAGAGTCGTTCGATACTTGCTGTAGAATTTATCGACCTCCTAATTCCAGCGCTCATTCTGGCGGCAAATATTTTGTTTGGATTTATTCACTGTCAGCTGATACGGCAGGTTATGCATGCGTCAATTGCAGCTTTTCCTTAGTCTCGAAGGGCAGCCTTATCGGAGCAAAGAAATTTGCCGGATATATATAGTCCTCGCCGCATTCATCGATGATTCTAATT
>RPQV01000662.1 GCA_003818595.1 Calditrichota bacterium | reverse complement strand
CTTCCACCGGAAGAAACGCCATTTCATCTGAAGAAACGTTGCGCACGGAACTGGTTTGATCTTTTTTAACTTGAATTTTGTCAGCGGTGACCACGACTTCAGCGCCCTCAATCACTGTCTGTCGCCGGCGTGCGGATACTTCCAGAGTCCGATTCACCGAGACCCGTGCTTCGGTCAGCACCAGCGTCTCGTAACCCATCATCTGCACCCGCACCGTATAAATACCGGGCAGCACATTAATGATGTAGAATGACCCATCTTCATCCGATGCGGCGCCCAGATGAGTCCCAACCAAAGTGATATTAGCGCCGGGTAGGGGTTCACCAGATTGTCCATCCACAACATTCCCGGCGATTTTGCCGGTTGTCTGTGCCGGCAATGTGTGTAAAAGACAAAAGCTGAAGAGTACAAAAAGCAGTTTTGATCGGCATGCCCGCATGTTTTCTCTCCTTTTAGGTACGAATGATCAGTTTGGGTTTAATTTTTAAATTTTCTGCATAGGCCGAACCCTGCAGAATATCAAGGATCACCTGCACAGCGCTTTTGGCCAACTGCTCGGTATCCTGCCGCACGGAAATAATTTTATTGGGAATAAAATCCAACAACGGATGATCATCAAAAGTGACAATGGCAATGTCCGGGGGAATGGTCTGATAGATCTCATAGATAAAACGGAGACAACCTTCCAAAAGTGAATACGAACCCGTGAAAACCGCCTGCGGAAGCGATCCATTCTTCTGAAAGATCTCCCGCATCATTTGAAAACCGGAACTCATCTGATAATCACGCAGAAAGATCTTGGTCTCATCAATGGGAATACCATTGTTCTCTAATGCCTTGATATATCCCTCGGCTCGATGCCGTGTTGTGGAAAATTTCGCCAAACCGCCAATATGATAAATGTCCCTCACCCCCCGAGAACAGACATAATTAACCGCTTCGAATGCCCCCAGAAAATTATCGCTGGAAATGCTGGAAATATTTTTAGAATGGATTTCACGATCGATGAAAACAGCCGGAATTCCGCCACCTTTGATGCCCTGCACCACCTGATCCGTATTCGCCGCACTGGCAATGATCAGCCCGTCGATGGAATAAGAGAGCAGATTCTGCATAATCTCCGCTTCGATTTCGACTTGATCATCGGAATACCCAATCAATAGTTGATAGCCTCGCTGTTTCAGTTCCATTTCCAGGGCGTAGCTGAGGCTGGAAAAAAATGGATTGGTTGCATCGGGAACAATAAAACCGAAGGTGTCGCTGCGCTTCAGGCGGAAACGTCGGGCATTTTTATTGGGTACATAATTGAATTGTTGCGCCAGCTGCACGATTCTTTTTTCCGTATCAGGATGAATGCGGCTGGCTTTGGCTTTGCCGTTCATCACCAAGCTGACCGTGCTGATGGAAACACCTGCTGTCTTGGCAATTTCTCTGATGGTCAATCGAATGCCGCTCTTTTGTTAGAAATGATCTCTGTTAGAGCTTTTATGGCTCGAACGAATATATTTCAGCAGGAGCATACGGAACGATGTTCCCGCATTCCTCATTGAATTCATTTGATCAACATCATTTTGCGGGCGATTGTGGCGCCCTTTTGCATTTTGATCGTATAAAAATAACTCCCGCTCGGAATGTTGGAAAACTCGATCTCTTCACGCCAGGGGATATTCCTGTGCAGCAAAATCGGGCGTGTCAATACGATTTTCCCACCGGCATCAAAGATATTCAATTCCGCATCACCGCTTTCTTCCGGTATAAACTCAATGACAGTTGATGTATTAAAGGGATTGGGATAGTTCTGTTTCAAGCCATATTCAATCGGCCTCTCTGATATTTCTTCCATACCCGTTTCAGTCGTCGGTACGATCAATTCCACCACCAAGCCGTCTTTGGTTAATTCAACATCTTTCGTGATGGTGTGTCCGGCGAAAGAAACGGAGATTTCATACTCGCCCAAAAATCCGCGCGTATGATAAAAGCCCTGGCGAGAGGTCAGCCCTTCTGTTTTGGTCCACCATTTGTTAAAAACAAGATCGTTGTAAACCTCATAATTCGGCTTAAAGGTCCAATTAGTACGAATCATCGAGCCTTTGGGCCTCCATTGATCTCCCTCCCAAAATCCCCACATGACAATTTTATCGGTAATGGGATGGCTGAAAATGGCGGTAAAAAAATCATGGGTGAAATTCGCTTGAGCTTCTTCATCGTAAGTATCGATATCAAATTCTGTGACCTGGATGGGAAGGTTGAATTTTGCAAAACGATCCAGAATATCAAGCACTCGGGGAATGCCGGGTAGATTTTCATCAAAATGGCATTGCATGCCCAATCCGCCGAGCGGAGCCCCGCCATTGATCAGCAGAGTGATATATCTTTCAAAATCCGCTTGAAATGCCGGATCTCCTCCGCCCATGATGATGTTGTATTCATTGAGTATCAGCCTTGGATTGGGATCGATTTCATGCACCCGTTTGTACCATTCGATCATAATCTCATCGCCGCAGATATCCATCACATCATGGTTGATATGAGGTTCATTGACGACGTCCCATTCAATCAGCCCTTTTTCTGCTCCAATGGGAACCAGCGTATCCAGATGTTCTTCAATAGCAGCCCGCATTCCTGCCGGATCATTCTCATAATCGCGGAAAAACGGCGGCATCCAATCCCAGCTTGGCCAAACAAGGACATGACCTTTGGCGGGTAAATTATTCTCCTGCAGCCAACCCGCCATATTCGTATACTCCTGTTTTGCGTCATTTGATGAATACCACCCCCAACCTCCATTGCCCATATAAAAGGGCGTCGTCGCACGATTGAATAGGCTCAACAGCGCAGTTTTAT
>RPQV01000661.1 GCA_003818595.1 Calditrichota bacterium | reverse complement strand
TTACTCCACTGTCCAGGACTCGGTCGATGACCGCATTAGAAATTGATCGGCCAGCGGATGCCCAACGCCACTCCCCACGCATCCTTTCCAATCAGGGCATTTATCTCGCCTCGGCCATAATTGATCCCCAGCGATCCGACAAGCAGTTTATCATCCGGGTGCGTGAGCATGCCGATGCCGGTGACGAATGATAGAGGTGAAATTCCGACTATTTTTTTCAAATCCCTGTATAAAGATTTGTATCCCTGATGCAGACTGTCCGCCACCGCCAGCATTTCTTTCTGTTTGCTGATATGAGTATCGGCAGCCAGTTCATACTGCTCATATTTGCGCAGCAGCGAATCCTGAGCGGCCAATACCTTCAGGTGCCGTCGAATGATCGCTTCCTTGATTTCTATTTTTTTAGTCAGAGAATCGACAATACTGCGTTCCATCAAATAATAAGTGATGCCATGCACCTGCGCCACCCAGATGGAATCGCCCTGACTCACCAACGGGATCACCTGGTTGTCCAATTTAAGTGAGAAATTCTGCGCCGACGCAACGCCTGCGAGCAGCAAGAGTAAGAGTGAAAACGACTGTTTGTTCATGATTCATTTTCTCCCCAAAAGTTCCTTTATCTTCCCGACAGATTCGTCCACGGTCATGTTTTCATATTCATTCTCAATTTTCGTCAGCTCTTCATAGAGCTCACCGTCTGCTTTGGCAATGGATTTGGCTGTTTCCAGTTTGGCGGCTTCCAATTCTGCTTTGGCTCGCCGATACATTTCTTCGGTGATCTTGGCTTCGGATTTCAGCTTGTCATATTTTTTCTCCAACTCCAGCAGCTCTTTTTCACGGCTCTCCAGCATCCGCAGCAGCTGTTTGCGCCGCCAAGACTGCAGGGCGAAAAATCCGCCCAACACCGCAAAGGCAATGAGCGCCACCCAGGACTGTCGACTGGTGAACTTGAAATCGAGGAAAAAAAGGATCAATAAGAAAACAAAAACCGCGACAAAGAGCACGCCGGTGGTGTCAAAGAAAATCGCTTTAATGGTATTCATTGGGCGCCTCCTGTCTGAGTTTTGCTTTCAAGACGTTTTTCGAGACGGCTGATGAATTGATGCAGCGGCTGCACACCGAACGACAAGGCAAACGCCGTCAGCAGAATGTTGAGTCCCTGATAGGGCCGCGGATCGAACAATTTGAGGATGTCAGGGTAGGCTTTGACAACGATGCTGATAAAGTCATAATTGATCATAAACGTCAGGAACAGTGCCGACAGGAAAGTGATCAGCAACGACGTCATGCGATAAAAGCGCAGGCGGATCAAATCAGTCATCACCACCCGCTTGCCGGATTCGCTGACGACGGTGATCAAATTCCACAAGAGCATATCCAATGCCTTGTGCGCTTTGGGCTCGATTGACTGCAGTTCATAAAGCCGTTCAAATCGTATGCGCATCTCTTCGGCGATCAGGTTCCAGTTCGGACGTTTGAATTTGAGTTCGAAATATTTTAGCACCGCAACGGCGATCTCAACAATGCGCTCAACCAACAGCGCTCCCACCAGGTAGGAGAAAAAGATGGCGGTCAAACGGGTAATAAAAAATTCTTCCTGCATCGTACTCCTCCTAAGCCATGACCATGGGTTGTTCTTTGAATGATTTCAAGGCAGCGGCGAAAACCGCATCATTTTTCCAGCCTACTGAAATCTCTTTGATTTTAGACTGAAACCGCTCGGTCGGAAAATTGCTGCCCGGACAAGCCTTGTCCGCAACGTCGGCGTGCGGTCGAATCGAACGTCGGAAATCGAGGGGAATTTTGTACAGCGCGCACCACAGGGCGACGATTTTGGCGCCCGCATCCAGCTGATCGATCGTCGGCTCGAGCAGTCCTTTGCAGCCCTGAATGTTCGAGCAGGGTACGCGGGGATCGCATTCAAAATTCCCCTGAAACGCTAATCCCAGGGATCGCTGATTATAACCATAGGCATGATTGCCGATGCGGTCCCAGCGGCAGAAGGGGCGGATCGAACCGTCGTGAAAGACGACGCAGTGATAGCCGGTCAGCCATCCCCGCTGATCAAAGACCTCCACCAGATCTTCAAATGAGGCGTTTGAGTGCATGCAGGTGTGATGATAGAGGATTAAATCGATTGGCTGCAGCCGCAGATGTGAGCCCTGCAGACGATCGGGTTCCACTCCCCCGCCATAACGAAAGCCGATCAATTCCTCCAGCGTGAGCGGTCGCGCGACAACAGGCTGGACCTGGCCGGATGAAACCAACGTTAAAACCGGCGACGGCGCTTCAGCAGCCGGTGACTCCTCCAACTCCTGCTTGGTCAGAGTGATTTTCCGTGTCAGCAGGTACTCCATGAGAAAATGGATCGGTTTGCTGCCCGACCCAATGATGATGCCCAGCAGTATGAATTCCCCGAAATGCGGCGACACCTCACCGGTTATGGCCTCGACGTTAATGAGCCGCAGAAAGGAGACTTTCCAGTAAAAGCAGCCGACAATGCCGATGAACATACCGAAAATATCACACCAGAACTCCTTGCGCACCTTGAGACTGTCCAGCGGTGAGCCCTCCTGGATGCCAAGACGGAATGGCGGCTTTTTATCGTGCACTTCAGGATGGAAAGGAATCTCTTCGTATTTGTTCAACACATCCCGATCCTTGGGTGCAGCCAACAGATCACTCTCCCGCTGCGCCCGCTCACGCAGCGCCCTTGTCTCCTCCAATTCGCCGGGTTTTTCCCACGCCAGCACCTGACTGCTGATCTCCAGCTTGTCCATCAACCAAGCGAACAAGGTGAGGATGCGTTCGATGAAGAAAGAGAAGGTGAAAAGGAGGGTAAGG
>RPQV01000660.1 GCA_003818595.1 Calditrichota bacterium | reverse complement strand
CTTTGAAAGGCTCGTCCCTCCGTCCCGCTATTTCGCTGACCATCCCGAATATTTTAGCGAGTTGAACGGCATCCGCATGCGGGACGGACAGCTCTGTTTGAGCAATCCGGAAGTGCTGAGGGTGACGATCGACGCTCTGCGCCGGATGATGGCGGAAAAGCCGGAGGCGACCTACTGGTCGGTTTCACAGAATGATAATGTCAACTATTGCACCTGCGAAAAATGTCAGGCATTGGATCAAACGTACGGCGGCCATGCCGGCTCGCTGTTGGCTTTTGTCAATCAGGTGGCGGCGCAGTTTCCCGATAAGGTGATTTCCACCCTGGCGTATCAATACACCCGTCAGGCGCCTGTCGGTATAAAACCTGCCGATAATGTCAATATCATGTTTTGTTCCATCGAATGCAATCGCAGTCAGCCTTTGGCCGTTGATCCGGGGGAGGCGGCCTTTCGCCGGGATATCGAATCGTGGGGAAAACTGACCGATAATATCCTGGTGTGGGATTATGTGGTACAGTTTCGCAATTATCTCGATCCCTTTCCCAATCTGCATGTGCTGCAGCCGAATCTGCAGTTTTTTCGGGACAATAATTGCCGGCTCATGTTTCAGCAGGGCAGCGGCCATTCGATCACCGAGTTTCATGAACTGCGCACCTACCTGATCGCCAAACTGTTATGGAATCCGGATGTCGATCTCGCGGCCGTGCGCAGGGATTTTCTCTGCGGCTATTATGGTAAAGCGTCCCGCTTTATCGAGCAGTATATTGATCGAATGCACGAGGCGCTGATCGCTTCGGGTCAACGACTGGATATTTACGGGTATCCCTACGATGCCGTCAAAAGCTATCTGACACCAACGCTGTTAGGTGACTATGAGACCTTGTTTGGTGATGCTGAAGCCGCCGTCGCTGATGACCCGGGGCGGCTGCATCGAGTCAAGCGGGCGCGGCTGCCGATCGAATTTGCGATTCTGGATATTTCGCTGCATGATGTCAATCGGGAGCTGACGTTCATCAGCCGCGATGACGACAGCATCGCCCCCAATCGCAAAATGTTGGCTCGACTCGATGCCTTTGTACGCGCATGCAAGAAAAACGGCATCGAACGATTGGAAGAACAAGGCTATTCTCCTGAGCAATATAAAGCTGATATTGTCAAATATGTCGATAAAGCCGGACGACCGAATCTGGTGGCCGGCAAGCCGGTTGCGGTCGCGACAACGTGGAGTGAAAAGTATCCCGCCGGCGGCGCTGCCGCGCTCACGGATGGCAAGTTCGGCATGACCAATTATCGTTACAATTGGTTGGGATTTGAAAATGCTGATCTGGAGGCAGTCATTGATTTAGGTGAGATGCAGGCGATTCATCATCTGAGCGCTGATTTTCTCCAGCATCCGCTCGATTGGGTATTTCTGCCTCGATGGGTCGATTTTGCTCTGTCGGAGGACGGCCGCAATTTTGAACCGGTCCACCATTTGGTGCATGATGTTCCTCCGGACAGCGGCAAAATCTTTCTGCACACATTTCAAGCATCTGCAAACCGTCGCGCCCGCTATATTAAAATCTCTGCTGCATCGTTAAAGGTGTGTCCACCGTGGCATCGCGGCGCCGGTCAGCCCGCTTGGATTTTCGTTGATGAAGTGATGGTGAATTAAACGAATGAATTTGAGTGAAATTACAGCAAAGAAAGGATAGAAAAATGATGTTCAAAAAAATGTTGGTGATTTTCCTATTGACCGCCGGCCTGCTCTGGGCGCAGGAAGAGGAGCAGACCTATTATCCCGATCCGGATTTGGCGATACAGAAACGGGTGGCGGAGTGGCAGGATTTGAAATTCGGTTTGTTGATGCATTGGGGAACCTACAGTCAGTGGGGCATTGTGGAATCGTGGTCGCTTTGTCCTGAAGATTACGGCTGGTGCGAACGGACCATGGGTATCAATCCGGGCGACTATTTTGGGTATAAAAAAGAGTATGAGAATTTAAAAACCACCTTCAATCCGCTCAAATTTGATCCACAGAGATGGGCGCGGGCGGCCAAAGATGCGGGCATGCGCTATGTGGTCTTCACCACCAAGCATCATGACGGATTCTGCATGTTCGACACCAAAGAGACGGATTACAAGGTTACGGCCGCGGACTGTCCTTTCAGCACCAATCCCAAGGCCAATATCACGCGGGAGATTTTTGATGCTTTTCGCCAGGAAGGCTTGTGGACCGGAGCTTATTTTTCCAAGCCGGACTGGCACAGTCCATATTACTGGAATCCCTATTTCCCGCCGCTGGATCGTAACGTGAATTATGATCCGCAGGAGCATCCGGAAACATGGGAAAAATTCGTCGAGTTCATCCATAACCAGGTTATGGAGCTCATGACCGATTACGGTCAGGTGGATATTTTGTGGCTGGACGGCGGCTGGGTCGCTAAAAAGTCAAAAGAAGTGGTTAGGAACAGCTATCTGGAGAACATACCTCACATAGAATCCGGTTTTGTGAAAAGCCGAATTGTGAATCAGGATATCCGTATCGATGAGCTGGTCAAAAAGGCGCGCGCGAAGCAGCCGCAACTCATCGTGGTGGATCGGGCGGTGCCTGGTATTCATCAAAACTATTTGACGCCGGAAAATCGGGTGCCTGAAAAAATGCTGCCTTATCCCTGGGAGTCCTGTATCATCATGAGCGGCGGCTGGTCCTATGTTCCCAACGCGCAATTCAAGTCTGGTCGGGAATTGGTGCACATGCTGGTCGACATTGTTGCCAAAGGCGGCAATCTGCTGCTCAATATTGGCCCCGGGCCGGACGGCGCCTGGGCTGCCGACGCTTATGATCGGCTGGAAAAAATCGGCGAT
>RPQV01000659.1 GCA_003818595.1 Calditrichota bacterium | reverse complement strand
GAGGTATTTCGAGGATCGAGGGCGATGCAGGAAATATCTCGAGATTCGAGACCCTCATTCACCATGGTCCACGAGCTGCCTCCATCGTTCGATTTGAAAACGCCGTCAAAGGTTCCGATGTAAAGCGATTGGCCTGTTTCGTCAGCGGTGATGCACTGGACAGTGGTATTCGCCGGCAGTCCCGCATTCACCGTATGCCAGCCGCTGTTTGTTTTCTCGGGTCCGACCGGATTGCTGCAGCGGCTGAAAAACAGAACCGCCGTCAAAGGGACCAAGATTTTAATCATTACTTTATTCATACCATTACTCATCCAATGAGTTCAAAGGCGATCGGGTGAGCTGATCATCATACTGCAATAGTTTTTCAGTTATCAATAAAAGTTGATCCTCGTCACCCGCGTTGACAAAATATAAAGAAGAATCCATATGGTAGACCAAATCATCAACGGCATTGGTCTGTATTCTGCTCAGCACCAGATCAAGGATATTCTGTTCCGCATCATCGGCCGACATCATGGTCGGGAACAATCTGTGATACGCCGCCAGCAGCGCTTTTTGGGTGTGCGCCCACGACAATTGTCCGCGAATTCTGGCAGACCCAAAATGACCCATCAATTTTCGTTCTGAAGGATCATCGAGTAATCGCGATACCGCTTTCGCAAACAGGCGAGTGTCATTCGGTTTTACATATACTGCCGCGCGACCGGCTGAATTTCTATGTTCTTCCAGATCATAGGCGATGATGGGCTTGCCGAACGTCATGTATTCCAGCATTTTATTCATGGTCGAATGATTTGACCACTCTGACCAGGGATCGGGATCGACGCAAACATCCGCACTAGAAAGATAGCGGCATAAATCCTGATCAGACACGCGACCGGTAAATTGGACATGATCCTGAAGGCCTTTTGATTCTGCCAATTCTTTCATCAGCGGCATCGCCGGGCCGCCGCCGACCAGCACAAAATGAGTATCCAGCCGTTGTAAACCATGCAGGTAATATTCAATGGATTCAATCAGGAGGTCGACGCCGTCCTGAGGGCACATTTCTCCCAGGTAGCATACCATGAAGGGCTTGCCATTTTTGAGTTGAGGTTCAACCGGCACACTCTTGAGCCGATTCAAATCCGGACCGGTGCGAACGACATAGACATCCTGAGGATTTTTATGTCCACGGTTGACAGCGATCTCTTTATAAGAGTCGTTGGTGCTCATGACTATTTTCGCGGTCTTGAACGTCATCTTTTCGAGCCATACCAGGATGGTTCGCAACAGACGCTTGCCGCCGGCATCCTTGCCTCCGGCATCCTTGCCTCCGGCATACTTGCTGTCGAACATTTCGGGAGAAAGATCATGATGGTCAAAAATAAAGGTTTTTCCTCCCAGCTTGTAGAGCATTCCCAAAAGCCAGTAGGTGTCCGGCGGATTGCAGGCTTGAATCACATCAAAACCGTCCCGCAGTAAAACCTTGAGCGAGAGGAGAGCCGTCATCATCCAGGAATAGGCAAACTCGAAAAGATAGCTCAGAACGCCTTCAGCCTGAATGGGCATTGCATAGCGATAAACCGAAATTCCTTCGATCACCTCATGGCTCTTAAAATGTTCCCGCGATTTGGGACTGATCACCGAGACATGCAGACCATGGTCGCGCAGTGTTTTGGCTTCCAACCATACCCGCCGATCGAACGGGACCGGCAGATTTTGGACAATGATCAGTACTTTACCAGCAAATGCCTTCATATTTCACCTCTGACAGATTCTCTTGATTGGCGTTTTCAAGACCGGACAGATCAACAATCCGATGACCATTTCGCAATTCACCCAAGACCACTTCATGCTCTTTATTCCGGTTGCCAATGATGACAACATCTGATTCATTGAGGACATCCTCGACAGAATCGGTCAGCATTTTTTCCAGGTCGGGAACATTTTTTTTCAGATAATCATTATTCGAACCATTTTTTCGGGCTGTGGAAACATTTTTATCGAATATGCTCAATTTATAGCCTTCATCCAGGAGGCGTTGCGCCAGTTCGACGACAGGGCTCTCGCGCAGGTCATCAGTTCCTTCTTTAAAACTGATCCCAAGGATACCGACACGCTTGCTGCTGTCCTTTTTCACAATATCGGTTGCAAATTGAATGTGCTCCGAATTACTTTCCAGTGCGGCCTCGATCAGCGGCAGCTTGACGTCAGCATGACGCGCATGACGGGTGATCGCACGAATATCCTTGGGCAGACAGGAACCGCCAAAGGCAAAGCCGGGGCGCAGGTAAACCGGAGAGAGATTCAGTTTGGTATCCTGCACAAAAACATTCATAACGATACGCGAATCGATATCGAATTTTTTACACAGTCGTCCGATTTCATTGGCGAACGCAACCTTGATGGCGTGAAAGGCGTTATCGGCATATTTAATCATGGATGCTTCAGCGATGCCGATGCGGATGAGCGGCGCGGGAAGCGATTGATAGAGCGCCTCCAATAAATCGCCCGTCTTTTTATCGACCTCGCCAATCACTGTTTTCGGCGGATGATAGAAATCGTAGACAGCGGTTCCCTCGCGCAAAAATTCGGGATTTAATGCAAATCCGAAATCTTTGCCGATTTTCTTGCCGGAATAGGCTTCTAATGTGGGCATCGCAATTTCCTGGACCACCCCGGGCAGCACCGTGCTGCGGATGACGACTGAGGTGTAGGCTTTTTTATTTTTCAGTGCCGTGCCGATTTCAACGCAGGAGCGTTCAATTTGCGAAAAATCGAGACTGCCGTCGGGACTGCTGGGCGTCCCCACACAAACCAAGACCAGCTCGGACTTGATCACTGCGGCATTTAAATCAGTCGTTG
>RPQV01000658.1 GCA_003818595.1 Calditrichota bacterium | reverse complement strand
TATATACCGGAGAGTTTTCTGAAAGCGGAAAATGTTCTCGCAATGATTCTTGAGGGACCAAACGGTTTTTTACAGGAACCCATATTAAAAACCTTTTATGAAACCAAAGAGGTAGAGCTCAGTTTATTTCGATGAACGTTCAAATTGCAACTCCTCATTGGGGTTGAGATAGTTCATTGTTGTCGCTTTTGAATCCCGGCCTTTTTGGTGAACTCATCATTCTAATTCGCGCTCATGGTGGAGCAGGTTTAAGGAGCTGCTGATGAAAGTCCAACAAAATAAAAGCCTCATTTCTGTCTACAGGACAGCAAAGGATACAGGAGAAAAATTAACTTTATTAGAACCGATTTTTCTAAAGCCTATGCGTCATATGGACGCTCTTTTTCCCTCAATCACGATTGATCCGAGTATAACATTTCAAGTGATAGAGGGTTTTGGCGGCTCATTCACCGATGCTGCTGCAATGACCTTCTATGGCCTGCCGCAAAAGGCGCAAAATGAGATGATGACCCGTTATTTTGACGTTGAAGACGGGATCGGTTACAGCATGTGCAAAACGCATATTAATAGCTGCGATTTTTCTGAAGAGACATATTGTTACACTCAAATCGCAGATGATATCATGCTGGAAACCTTTTCGATCCAGCATGATAAAAAATATCGTATTCCGTTCATTCAAGAAGCCATGAAGGTGGCTCGCAGCCAAATTAAAATTTTTGTCACTCCCTGGAGCCCTCCAGCCTGGATGAAGACCAATAACGATATGCTGCACGGGGGGAAATTAAAACCAGAATATTATCCGACTTGGGCTGATTACCTGGTCAGATTTATTCAAGAGTATGAAAAAGAGGGACTTTCAATCTGGGGTTTAGCCGTGCAGAATGAGACAGAAGCTGCTCAGATTTGGGAGTCTTGCGTCTATTCCGCTGAGGAAGAAAGAGATTTTGTGAGAGATTTCCTCGGCCCCACGTTGCGCGGTAAGGGAATGCCTCACATCAGGATTGTCATTTGGGATCATAATCGCGCTTTGATGTATCATCGGGCAAAAACCATTTACGACGATTCGGAAGCCGCCAAGTATGTTTGGGGCACAGGATTTCATTGGTATTATGGCGACCACTTTGATAATGTCCGATTGGTTCATGAAGCGTTCCCGGATAAGAATCTGCTCTTTACCGAGGGTTGTGTTTACCCGTTTGACCAGAGCAAGTTAAGCGAATGGCATTGGGGGGAACGGTATGCCAAGTCAATGATAATGGACTTGAACAACTGGACGGCTGGTTGGATAGATTGGAATCTGCTTCTTAATGAATATGGTGGGCCGAATCATGTGGCTAATTATTGTTTCGCCCCGATTATCGCCGATACCCGGAGTGGTGAATTATTCTATATGAACTCTTATTACTATATTGGACATTTTTCAAAATTTATTCGGCCGGGTGCAAAACGAATCGTCTGCACTTTAAACAGCGACAGTTTGCTCGCGACCGCTTTTATCAATCCAAACGGCAAAATCGCAATTGTTGTTCTTAACTTGACTGAAAAGAACGTCGAGTTTCAGCTTTCCTTTATTACTGAGGGTGCCTATCTGATAAGCACAGCTCGTTCTATTATGACGATTCTTTATTGAAAGCTCAGCTCTGCATTATTGTTCATAATGTCATGGTAATAATGCCGAATGCCGGGCACGAATATTTTACGGCTTTTTGATCGATCCAAAGCTGAAACAACCGTTCGTCATCTGTAAGATTAAGAATGACGACAACGGTTTTTCCGTCAGGATTGGTCGCAGCTGTGGCGATAAAGTCATCACTGCTGGACGTGCAGGCAATTCGTTTTGCTCCAGGTTTGATGAAACGGGAGAAATGACCGAAATAGTAGTAGGGAGGATGATAAAAAAGCTCACCTGTTCTTGTATCGGCTGTTACCGGACCCCCGCCTATCCCTCCAACATGATTCGGGCCGCCATTTTCATCCAGGAGCAAGTTCCAAAAAATATAACCATTCGTCCAATTATTCAGGTCGAGAATCATATTTTTTGCCAGATTAAAGGCTGATTGCCAGCTCGATCCCATGCCTGCTTCGGTATATAATAATTTCTTATCTGGAAACGCATCATGAACCTGCCTGACATTATCCCAATGATTACCGACGTACCAATGAAAAGCTGTCCCCCATACGTACTGTGAAGCTTTGGGATCATCATAAACTGTTTGAGCCCGCTGATACATGATACCACGATTATGATCCCAGATCATAAGCTTAACATCAGACAGTCCGTTTTTTTTCAGTGTTGGTCCCAAATAGTCGCGAACAAAATCGCGTTCTTCTTCCGCTGTGAAAATACAGGATTCCCATATCTGAACGGCTAACGGTTCGTTCTGAACGGTGACTCCCCAGATGTTGATGCCTTCTTTCTCGTAGGCTTGAATATATTTAACAAAGTAATCGGCCCAAGTTTGAAAATACTCTGGTTTCAATTTCCCCCCGAATAACATATTATCATTTGTTTTCATCCATGCCGGCGGACTCCAGGGTGATGCGACAAATTTGATATTTCCCTCGGCCTTTTGCAGCGCCCTTCGAATGAAAGGTATTCGGTCTTGTCGATCGTGATCAATAGAAAATGAATCCAGATTGGAATCGCCTTTTTGCTCAGCATAGGTGTACATCTCACCCGAATAATCGCAGCTGTGAATTGTGGTGCGGCAGAGATTATAGCCATTCCCTTTTTCGCCAAAATCGGCAATGAGAAATTCTTCCTGCCTGGCGGGTGGCAATTTGCTGAATGTTGCCGAAGTTGCGTTGGTAAGAGCGCCACCGAAACCTTCAATCGTTTGAAAGGTCTTTTT
>RPQV01000657.1 GCA_003818595.1 Calditrichota bacterium | reverse complement strand
TGCCTTTCATTATTAAATCATTGAATCCCTCGTCGTACACCTCGGCAAGTACCAGCACCTCAACTCCACAACCTAATTCAGGTGTCAGACGAGTGACAAGACACCTTTATCCTATCTTTCGCTATTTCCTTTCTTTCCTTTTCTTTCTTTGCGCCTTTGCGTCTTTGCGTGACCATACGCGAGATCACGATAAGCTCTTCTTCGTGGCTCCGTGCGAGGTTTATTCTTCGAAATCTTTCAAATATCGATCATTTTTTTCAAACAGCACCATGATTTAATTTGGTTCTTGCAAAGATTTTTAATAACTTTATGAACTTTTAATCATTATTTTCAAGCTCTATTGTCCTGTTCAATCGGTACAGCAGTGCATAGGATGATGGGGGATTTTACCACATGTCACTCGGTGAAGATGGAGATTCTATGAATATTCTGGTTTTAAATTGCGGCAGTTCCTCGGTAAAATTTCAACTGATCAATATGGAAAATGAGGCAGTGGTTGCCAAAGGGATCGTTGAGGAACTCGGCCGACCTCAATCTAAATTCAAATACAAAGCCAACGGCAAAGAAGATTATGTCGATACCACCGCTGTCGCCGACCACGAAGCCGCACTGATCAAAATTCTCAATATCTTGATGCACCCGCAATACGGCGTGATCGTGGACAAGAGGGAAATAACCGGCATCGGCCATCGCGTCGTCCACGGCGGCTCGGAATTCGCCTCGTCCATTCTCATTGATGAACAAGTCATTGACGGCATCCGCACCTGCATTCCCCTCAGTCCGCTGCACAATCCGGCCAATTTAACCGGAATTGAAGTCGCGGAAAAACTGCTCTCCGGCATTCCCCAAGTTGCCGTTTTCGACACCTCTCATGGCGCCACTCTGCCGCCGGAAGCGTACACCTATGCCATCCCGTCAAAATGGCGCGACACCTATAAAATTCGTCGCTACGGTTTTCACGGCACCTCCCACTCTTACGTGGCCAAAAAAGCTGCTGAATTGTTGGGCAAGCCGGCGTCTGAATTGCGCATCGTGACCTGCCATCTGGGCAACGGCGCCAGCATCAGTGCGGTCAAATTCGGTCACTGCGTGGAAACCAGTATGGGACTCACGCCGCTGGAAGGCTTGGTCATGGGCACGCGAAGCGGAGATATCGATCCGGCGATCATTCCGTTCATCGGCAGACACGAGAAATTGACCATGGAAGAAATCGACGCCCACCTGAATAAAAAATCCGGCATGATGGCGCTCACCGGCGACAGCGATTTTCGTATCATCGAAGAGCGCGCCGAAAAGGGCAGCGCAGCCGACATCCTGGCCCTGGATATATATGTCCATCGCATTAAAAAGTATATCGGCGCCTATGCCTTTGTCATGGGCGGCCTGGATGCGATTGTTTTCACCGCCGGCATCGGCGAAAAATCGAGTTATGTGCGCAGCCGCGTGCTTGCAGACATGGAAGATTTAGGAATCATCCTCGATGAACAGGCCAATCAAAAAAATGACCTCCACATCAGCACCGGCCGGGTGAAGGCGATGGTGATTCCTACCAACGAAGAGCTGAAGATTGCCCGCGACACCAAGCAGGTGCTGGGATTGTAGACCCACCCATCAGCAAATCATCAAGGCGCCCTGCGGCGCCTTTATTGTTTATGGCGGAAAAAATCCCGCTCGGCTTCGACTCCGCTCAGCCACCGATGATTCCCTCGTTACCATGCTCCGCATGGTAATGCCGTCTTCCACGCTCTGCGTCGTCTTCGTTGCGGCATTCATAATTCTTGCACCCTGACTTGATGACAGAGCGAAAAAGAGTTGTACTCCACTGGAAATTACCTTTAAAGCCCCGCCTCAACTCTCATCACATTTACGATATCAAATTCACAGGAAAGAATGTCCGCATAAAATAAAAAATGCCAAGTTCGTCATTCTTCTTTACGAAACTCGGCATTGAGATGGAGCGGGAGACGGGACTCGAACCCGCGACGTCAAGCTTGGGAAGCTTGCATTCTACCACTGAATTACTCCCGCAGGCAACCATGAAATATCATGATTCTCAAGCGAAAAAGCAAGATTTTTTTCAGACCTGATCCAGACAGTCGATGAGCGTTTTCAGATCGACGAACAGCAGTCCCTTGTTCTGGGCGCGGATGTACTTGGGATTCAGCTCCTCTTCAAAGAGCGCGTGAAAGACATGACGGAAAATGAAACGCTGGTTGTCGTTGTCGAGGATCGAGCGCACCGTGCCGGCGAAATCACCCTGAATTTCTCCTTCCAGATACTCCATCATTTCCAGATTTTTCTGCTGTTTTTCCAACAGCAGCGCGCTTGTGCATTTTTTAATGGCTGTGCCTGATCGTTTGAACATCTGCCAGACGGCCACACCGAGATAGAGCAGCAGCTGTTTTTCTTCAAAATTGTAAAATTCTTCGTTCGAGGTGGTCAGATAGGAAACCAACAGCGGCTGCTCTTTGGAAAAGGCAGCGATCTGTTTTTCGATCTGGAAAAAGTCCAGTTCAGCATGCTGCTGCCAAACTTCAGTCACCGTATGCTGCGTGATTGTCTTCATTTTTCCTTCCTGTCATTGATCAAAACTTTGACCACGGCCTTATGAATTTCCCCCTGCCCCACCATCGGAGCATGGGCGTCATTGGGAAAAAAGATGGCGAACGATCCGGCGGGAACGGTCTTCCACAGCATCGGAACATCGCGATAAAATTCAATGTCTTTACCCTCATCATAAGCGGCATCAATGTTTTGACATTCCTTCACCGCTTTCCATCCCATTTCGTCAGCGCCGGAAATGATATATTGAATGTCGATATATTTGCGATGCGCTTCCAAGCGCGCGGCGGAGCGTTCTTTGG
>RPQV01000656.1 GCA_003818595.1 Calditrichota bacterium | reverse complement strand
TGCTGTCCGCTCCAGAGCCTGCCGGATTCATCCAGGATCAGTTGATCGGTCACCAGCTGCAGGGGCATGGTCGTGCCGGCGATGACGGCAAGGTCGCCGTCTTTTATAGCACCAGCACCCAATAGGCCGCACTGGGTATCCGCTCCACCTGCAGCCACAGGTATACCCGGGATAAGGCCAAGGAGGTCGGCCGCTTGTTTTGTAAGTGGTCCGAGGTGTGCGCCGGAATCTACCGGCAGGGGAAAGAGCGACCGGGCTAACCCGAGGGAATCAATGAGATCAAAAGCCCATTCTCGTTGCTTCAGATTATAAAGGAGTGATTCGCCCGCCTGGGAGCATTCGGAGACCATTTTCCCTGACAGAAGAAAGGCTATCCAGTCGGTGACCGATAAGGCGACGGACGCGCGTTTAAAAAGATCAGGGGTGTTGTTTTTCATCCAGAGGAGACGCGTACCGAGGAACAACGGGGTTGGCCAATGGCCTGTGACGGTGTGAAATTCTTTTCCTCGTTCAGCCCCCAGCACCATGCCTTCGCTCAGAGCCCGGGCATCCCGATTGGGGGTTGCCAGCAGGATACCGCCTTGAGCATCCAGGACAACAATCGTATTGCGCATACCGCTCGCCGCAATGCCGGCAATCTGACTTGGGGTGGCCCCTGCCTTGGCGAGGACTTCGCGGGACGCATCACCGAGTTTTTTCAGGATGTCGTTGGTGTCAATAGAGTACCCGAGACCACTGGTGCCGGGTGCGGCGGGATGGGTCCAGTTTCGTTTTGACGTCTCGATTGCTCCCGTTTCGGGATCCAGCAGGAGACAGCGTCCAGAGCCTCCTCCCACATCAATCGCCATCAGGTATTGTGTTTTCATGGAAACTCCTTTTTGCTGGAGAAAGAATAAAAGCTTGTGTTTTGCATGTCAAGCCATTTTGGCTAGCAATACTCTTTCTTTCATCCAGTTGATCAGATCCGGATAGGTGCCTCGAGCATCGAGCCGTTTATCTGTGATGCTTTTCCGGACTATTTTTGTGGAAAGAGGTGTTTCCACCAGAAAGGTCCGGATTCCGATGTCATGTGCCGGAAGGTCATCGGCCGGATTATTGCCGATCATCAGGCATTGTTCAGGTTTTAGATCCAGACGTGTAAGAAGTCTCTCATAAAATTCAACGCTGGGTTTGCACCGGTTCATGTCCTCAGAACTGGTGATGAACAGGAAGTCATCGGGCATCAGTCCGGCCCATTCCATCCTGTATAAGACAGTTTTTCTCGGGAAGACGGGATTAGTGGCCAGTACCAATTCGTATCCAAGTTCATTAGCAAGGACAATGGCTTCGCGCGCACCAAGCACTGGCTTAAAGAAGTCGCCAAGAGATTGGAAATCTTTTTCTACCATTTCAGATGCAAGCGAATCAATAACCTGCGGTGTGGTCCGCCCGAACTGGGCCATTTTTTCAATGAACAAATCGTAGTTGGAACGTTCCGTATTGTTTGCCCGTATGTGACGCATGGATTTCCAGAACGAAAAATAGAAGGAAATGGGATTGAAATAATTTTTGAATCGTTGAAATGCATGAACATAAAAGAGAATCTCCGCCTTCTTGCTTATGTCTATGATTGTTCCATCAAGGTCGAATAGCAGCGTGTCAATTTCCTTGGCTGGCAATCCGGACAGTCCTTTGATCTCCATTCATTTACCTTTTGACCATTACGGAGGATTTCCGTTGAGGCCTGTATGTTGTTAACTACGGGTGGAGGATATTCTTATGGTGGCACCAGCCCGTGTGAAAAAATGCTCAGGACCTGCCGGCAATACCTGTACCACATGTCAAGTTAGAATTCAGTCATTTTGTATCTCAAGATTCCGGGACGCCTCTGTTGGTTGCCATCAAAAGTATCATTGTTGCCTGTCTCTCGTGCTCTGGCATTAGGTGAGCATACCGCGTCGTCATGGCAAGGGTTATATGTCACATATTAACCTGACATATAAGACAGAAATGCTCACAGTCCAATCCATTTTTGACTTAACAATAAAAAAAGATGATTTTAAATGATTTTAAAAGTTGATAATAATTATTTTTTAATATAAATTAAGTGCAAATTTTGACAACCCTGTTCATTTAAATCCAAATTTTAAAAAAATAAAAACTAACAAAAGGGGGCGTGGCATGAAGTATCCGAACATTAAATTTGAGCCATTATTTAGCTGGGTCAACAGGCCGAGGGTTATGTATTCCCCTGGACTCAGGTCAGAGGTGGGATTTGAAATGTCGCAATTGGGTGGTAAAAAGGCTGTCATTTTCACCGACAAGGGCCTGGTTGCGGCCGGCATCGCTGAAATGGTAGCCCAGGAAGTGAGGAAGTCGGATCTCGAACTGGCAGGCATCTTCGACGCTATTATCCAGGACGCGAGAATCGACATCATCAACGCGGGTGCCGCGTTTTACAGGAAATGTGGCGCCGATTGCATGATCGCGGTAGGAGGCGGCAGCGTCATGGATACCGCGAAGGCGGTAAACATCATGATCAGTGGTGGGGAAGATGACTTTGCCCCGTTAGCCGCGTAGGCCGCCCTTTGGGAAGGTGCGAAGCCTCTTCCCCCCCACATCGCTTTTCCGACAACGGCGGGGACGGGTTGCGAAATTACAAACGCCATGGTCGTTCTGGATGTCGCGGTGCACGCCAAGCTCCAGGTTACTCATCCTTACTGCAACTGCGACATCGCCATGCTGGTCCCGGAGCTTACCATCAAACTACCCGCGAAGATCACGGCCTTCACAGGGATGGACGCACTGACCCACGCGATTGAAGGAATAACCTCCACGGGGGCCGAGCCCATTGCCGACGCACTGGGGCTGCATGCCATACGTCT
>RPQV01000655.1 GCA_003818595.1 Calditrichota bacterium | reverse complement strand
TCTCCGAAAGACAGCAAAACGCCGATCTTGTTTTCGCGCAGCGACATAGCCAAAGCCGCCGCCTGTCGACGCGCTTTCTCTCCCTGGGGCGCCAGAAAAACAGCAGGGGCCGGAATATCGCCGACGGGCAATCCCTGTTCCTGCATGCTCATGATGATGCGTTCGATTCCTGATCCAAAGCCGATTCCCGGCGTCGACTCGCCGCCGAGCTGTTCGATCAGACCGTCGTAGCGTCCGCCGCCGCACATGGCATTTTGCGCGCCGATGCCCTGCGCCCAGACTTCAAAAACGGTTTTGGTATAATAGTCCAATCCCCGAACCAGACGATGATTGACGTTAAATCGTCGACCGGTCAATTCAAGATATCCCTTGAGGCGGGAAAAATGATCCTCACAATCGGAACACAAATGGTCGCTGATCGCCGGCGCCGCCGCGATCAACGGCTGACACTGATCTTTTTTACAGTCCAACAGTCGCAACGCGTTGCGATCGAGTCGGCGTTTGCAGTCATCGCATATTTGATCAACATGTCGGCGATAATAGAGGCGCAATTCGTCGATGTAAGCAGGCCGACATTGGGGGCATCCGGTGCTGTTGAGTTGAAAAGCCAAATCACGAAATCCCAGTTCGGCATACAGTTGCCAGGCAATGGACATCACCTCGTGATCGAGCGACGGATCCTGTTCGCCGATGGCCTCGACATTGAATTGGGTATGCTGACGAAACCGCCCGGCCTGAGGCTTTTCATAGCGGAAAATCGGCCCGATTGAAAACAATTTAACCGGTTTGGGCAGCTTGTGCATGCCGTTCTGCAGATAGAGGCGCATGAATCCGGCGGTAAACTCGGGTCGCAAAGTGACTTGATTCTCGCCCTTGTCGATAAAGGAATACATCTCTTTTTCGACAATATCCGTGGCGTCGCCCACACCGCGGACAAATAATCCGGTTTCTTCCAAAATCGGCGGATCGACGCGTTCATATCCATACAGGCTGGTGATTTCATTGATTTTTTTTTCGATAAAGCGCCAATAAGGCTGCTCCGGCGGCAGGACATCCCGCAGTCCGGTCAGTGACTTGTATTGCATTCAATTTCCGTTCAAATATGATCCATCATGGTGTGTAATATTTCCTGCGCCTGTTTCTGATCGCGCTTTTTCACAAAGATACGGCTTTCATTTCCCGGCGCGTTGGCTGCGACCAATAAGCTGCTGCTGAGCACGTCTGTTTTAATCATACAGGGGATCCCCGCCTGTTCCAGAGCCTCTTTCACCATTTCCGCATACACCTGCCCCGGCAGGGTGTGCAGAGGCACAAATTCCTCGTTCAGCTCCTGTTCAATTTTCCTGGGCAAATGATCCACCAATTTTACCCCGCAATCGGAACAGGTTTCGATGCCTTCCTGATATTCATACAGACAACTTGGGCAAATCGGCATTTAATACCTCCATTCAATAAAAAAGGGTCTATAAAGACCCGCCTTTGCACCACAACGACTAGAACGCGAAATACTTGCGCTCTTCGTCGGCGATTGCCTGCAGCACCTCTTCAGCGTTGAAGCAGATCCGCAGACTGTCGCGAAATTCTTTGCGGTGCATGAGCCGTGAAATGCGGCTGAGCGTTTTCAGGTGCGGGCCGGTTTGATCCGTTGGTCCGACGAGCAGAAAAAACATGCGCACCGGTTTGCCGTCAATGGCCTGAAAATCCACATCCTGGTGGCTGATGCCGAAAGCGACGACCAATTCTTTGACTCCATCTGTTTTTGCATGCGGAATGGCAATGCCGTCGCCCATGCCGGTACTCATCACCCTCTCTCTGGCAAACACCGCATTCAAAACCACGTCCCGATTTTCAATACGACCGGCCTTGTGCAGCAAATCCACCATTTCCTCGATGATCTGATACTTTTCTTTCGATGCGAGAGGGATTTTTATCACTTCTGCCGACAGCAGGTCTGTCAAGTTCATTTCTACTCCTTGCATATCAAGGACTTAATATAAAATAAATTCATAAAAAATCAAATAGTTTTGCTGAACAGGGAGAGGCGCAAAGGAGGGTTTTGGTATATTATCTGCGCACTTGATTGCGCCCTGATATTGAGAAATCGGATGACTGAAATTGCCCTCGCACGTAGACGCAAAGACACAGAGACCACAGAAAAATAATCATTATTTTATTCTCCGTGTCTCCGTGCCTTTGTGCGAGGCTTCCTTTGCGTTCCTTTGCGTTTTTGCGCCTTTGCGTGAATTGGCCAAAAAATCTCACGCCAAGACGCCAAGATACTATAGGCTGGAGGAGTGATCCTTTCGGTCATTCATGTATTGACAATGGACATATCGAGTTCGACAGCAGCCGGTTCGCGGCAGACGATAAATGCCGCATGAGCGTCAGCGGGAATTTCGTCATTGACAATAGGCATTTCACGATGGCCAGCGGATCTCGCACGATTGATATCGGAGATTTCTCTGGTGCTAACCCACCATTTCATGGCTGACGACTGACCTTTCAATGTTGACAACGGACATTACGCAAAAGACAACCGCCATCGCGAGAGTGCCGGCGGAGTTTTCGCAAGTGTCAACGGGCATTTCGCAGTTGACAACGGCCATTTCATGACTGACAGTGATCATGTTTCAACGAACAGCGGACTGGATATAATCGGCGCCGGACTTGACACAACAGAATGGGGATATCGCTCCATTGATAATGGACTAAGATTGACAGACAGTTGACAATATCGGCCTGCAATTGAGATCATTCCATTAGGGCTCGGTCAATTTACCCCTTTTTTCAGCAATCTCGGCCCGCAGCGCTATCGCCACGCCGGTCAAAATGACCATGCCGCCCAATAACTGCAGGAGAGAAATCGTTTCCCCTAAAATAAG
>RPQV01000654.1 GCA_003818595.1 Calditrichota bacterium | reverse complement strand
TCCGGCTATCATTCCTATTTGTTCGGCCGTCCTCGTTCCTGGGAAATGGAATTGCCGGACAGCGAATTTATCTGGGTCGGATTTGATGGCTCGGAGATTATGGCGAATCGCTTCCGCGGATGGTATCACACACCTCTGGGTAAAGCGCGCTCGGTTACCGAAGAGCGCATCCCTGAATTGGCGGCTAAAGCCTTCGGCGTCCTGCTTTGGGGAGTGGGCAATCATGGCGGCGGCGTGTCACGACAGGACCTGGACGACATGAATGCCCTCATTGCCGAACGCGACGATGTCAAGCTCATGCATTCCACGCCCGAAGCGTACTTTGATCAACTCGCACAATATAAACGCAACCTGCCGCGGTGGCGCCAGGACTTTAATCCGTGGGCAACCGGTTGTTACACTTCGCAAATTCGGGTGAAACAAAAGCATCGCCTGCTGGAAAATGAACTGTTCAGCGCTGAAAAAATGGCGACTATCGCCGCTGCAAACGGCCTGATCGACTATCCGCGCCAGGAACTAAACGACGCCTTGATTGATCTCCTGACCGGTGAATTTCATGATATTTTGCCTGGATCTTCCATCATGGAAGTCGAAGAAGATGCTTTACGGTTGTTCGATCATGGACTCGAGATATGCTCCAGGATAAAGGCGCACGCCTTTTTTGCCCTAGCCGGTGGTCAGGCGCCGGCGGCGACAGACACGATTCCTATCTTTGTCTTTAATCCTCATCCGTACACGGTCAAGACAGTCATCGAATGCGAATTTAATCTCGCCGATTTCGATAATAACCGGATTTATTCACTGGTGCATGTTCAAAGAGGAGGCAAATGGACGCCTGCTCAGATTGAACAGGAATCCAGCAATATGCCCATGGATTGGCGCAAAAAAGTGGTGTTTTACAGCGAATTGGCGGCTCAGCAGATGAATCGATTTGACTGCAGGATTGAAAACGTTCCGGCAAAGCCGATCACCACCCAAATCGAATCCGGCGAAAACATCCATTTTAAAACCCAGGAGTTGGATATCGTGATCAACGGTCAAACCGGATTGATGGACCGCTGGCAAATACACGGCGTCGATTTCATCAACGAACGGGCTTTCCAGGCGATCGTGTGTGATGATATCGTTGATTCCTGGGCGAGATTCGAAAAGCGATTCGATCTCGTTTTGGCTGCGTTCGAGCTGATGTTGCCGGAAGATGCCGGTGAATTTGCCGGATTGCCGGGACCTTTATCAGCCCTGAGAATGATCGAGGATGGAGATGTGCGAATGGTGGTGGAAGGATTGTACTCCTTCCATCATTCGCACCTGATCATGCATTTCAAGCTGCCCAAAATCGGAACCGAAATTGAAGTGGAACTGCGTGTCTATTGGCATGAAAAGACAAAAATGCTGAAACTGCTGCTGCCGATGCCCCCGGCTCACCATCGTTACATCGGTCAAACGGCCTTTGGCGTCAATGAACTGCCGAATAATGGCGACGAAGCGGTTTCACAAAAGTGGTGCGCGGTGCTTGATTTGGATCGCGACGTCGCCTTGAGCTGCATCAACGACGGCATCTATGGTTCCGATTTCTCCGATGAGGGTTTACGACTCACCTTGTTGCGTTCGCCCATTTACTCCGGCGAAGAAATTGACAAGATACCCCAAGACCGATTCCGAGCCCGCCTCGATCAGGGCGAACGGGTGTACAAATTTTGGTTCAATGGGGGAACCATCGCCGATCGCACCGCCCGTATCGATCGCGAAGCATTGGCAAAGAACGAAACGCCATACGCTCTCTCCTATTTTCCTCATGGAAAGAGCCGGCAGGCTCAGCCGCTCATCTTGCTTCATGATGATGTGATTCAACTGAGCACGGCAAAATACAGTGAAGAAGGTGATCAAATCATTTTCCGTTTGTTTAATCCCACAGATTCACCGCAATCAAGCCTGATCGAGTTTGCCAAATGGAATCGCCATGAGGAAATCTCTTTTCAGCCTTTTGAAATCAAATCCTTTCGAGTGAATCCCCACGATTTCACATTGAGGGAGATCGATTTGATGGAAAATATAATCAATGGAAACGTATGAAAGCTGAGAGATGCGTCATGATACTATTGCTTTGTTTACTATTGGCCTCGCCTGCCGTTCTTTTCGCACAGAGTGTTCAAAACGATCTCGATCAAAAGCTCATGATGGGCTATCAGGGATGGTTCTTATGTCAAGGGGATGGATCCCCTGCCAATGATTGGCGGCACTGGTTCAGGAACTCCAATGATCCGTCTGCTGACCAGCTCAACATCGATAATTGGCCGGACATGTCGGAATATCCGCAAACGTACGCCACAAACCTGACCTACGCCACGGGTTCAGCCGCCAAATTGTTTTCAGCCTATGATGAAAACACCACCATGATCCACTTTCAGTGGATGAGAGATCATCAAATTTATGGCATTTATCTGCAGCGATTCCTGGGCGAAGCGGTGAATGATCAGCGCTTTTTCAAGATCCGCAATCATCTCCTCCAGAATGTCATCAACGCAGCTCAAGTCTACGATCGTCATTTTGCCCTCATGTATGACGTCACCGGCGTCCCTGAAGAGGGATTCTATGACAAATTAATCAACGATTGGGAGTATCTGGTCGATACCTACAAAATCACCGACAAACCGGAATACGTGAAACAAAATGACATGCCCGTCCTCGCCATCTGGGGGATGGGCTTCACCCATAACGAAGTGACGGCCGCGACCGCCCAGGCGGTCATCGACTATTTTCACCACTCGGCACAACCGAAATATCGAGCCCATGTGGTCGGCGGCGTACCTGGACAATGGCGAACGCTGGATGGAGACTCTAAAACCGATCCCCTCTGGGCGAGTGTTTATCGCTCCTTGGATAT
>RPQV01000653.1 GCA_003818595.1 Calditrichota bacterium | reverse complement strand
TTTTCCGCCGCCCAAATGGGCTGGAGGAGTCCGGCGATGGCTTCCAGTCCCTGAACATCATGCTCATCAAAATCATTCAAGTCGATGCTGTCAACATCCAGCACGGCGCGAAGAACTCGCTGATGATCAAATACCGGAGCGACGATTTCAGATCGGGAGCGCGAGTCGCAGGCAACGTGACCGGGAAATTGGTGAACATCCGGGACGATAATGGTCATTTTCTTTTCAGCGCAGGCGGCACAGACGCCCCGATCATAACTCAATTTCACACACGCCGGCGGACCCTGAAATGGACCTAAAATCAAGTTCTGCGGATGGACAAAATAAAAACCGACCCAGAAAAAATTGGGACGGTACTCTTTGAGAATGGCTGCGGTATTGGCCAGAATCGCGACAACATTTTCATTTCGCTCTACTTGGGCACGGGTTCTTTTGGCCGCCCATTTGTAGGATTCGATTTTATTCATGCTCATATCCCAAATTAATATAATGCCCGGCAAAGGATTTGCCCCCGACTACTCGATACGCCGGTCTGTTGAAAATTCGATAATTTTCGCTGTGGTGCTGAACCGGAAAACGGCGAGCTTCCATTTCATTAAAATAATTTACGGCTTGATCACTATCGAATGGCAGACGTTTTTGTCGACACAGATTAATAAATTCCAGCCACAGAGATTTAAAGGCCTCGACATCTCCTCGAAATACATTCGAATGAAGAAACGCAAACCACACGCTCTCACAGCTTATTCCCTCGACCTTGCAGCGGGCAATATTCACGCGCACCACCCCGCCGTCGGTCGAGACCGGTTCCAGAAGAGGCTTCGAAGGATCAGGCGCCACGGTTTGCCATTCTGTCTCGAGATAGCGCCTCGCCGCATCAACGTCTTTGAGCAGATGCTCCGCCCCGAAAACACCCTGATAGAATAGTTTGTAAACATCCTGCAGGGCTACTCTCTGGTGAAGGGTGAGATGAAAGAGAACGAGTTCAAGTAAACGATCACGTGGGTTCACTGGGCAACCACCCTTCGTTGATGATGAACTCCATCCAGTAGGCCAAATACTGCCATTTGCCAAATGGAGCATACAACGATTTTATTTCTGCCACTGTCGCTGTATTTCCGTTGCAATAATGCTTGGAGACATAACTGATCACCAGACTGTCGATCGCCATTTCATTATAATGACCATATAGCGCGGTCAGATAGCGGGCGGTCACTGGGCCGATTCCCGCAAAGCCGGTGAAAAAATCGCGTAATTCCTGAAAAGAAAGCAAACCCTGCTCGGCTTGCTTGACACGCGGGTCATGATTGAGAAAAAATTGAGCGGCGGCCAATAGATAGCGGCTGCGATAGCCCACACGCCCGACCTCCTTGAGAAAAGAATCACCGGCATTAATGATCTGCACCGGGGACGGAAAAACCCGATAATGGCTGTTGCCGACGGATTCTCCAAGCGTCGAGATGTTGCGAATCATCTTGACTGCCTGATTCCATTGTACATTGGTGCCACAGATGCTTTTGAATATATCCTCATACAAAGATTCTGCGCGCATGATTCGACCAATGCCGCGATCGAGGACATGCTTCAGCAGCGGGTGGCCTGCACACAGCGCATAAAAGGCGTTTAAATCCAGATCAAGATTGAGGACGTAACGCAATTTGTGCTGCATATACTCCGGCGACAGCGAATTATCTGTAGAAAATATTTCGAGAGTCTGTTCAGCAGTCGAGTTCTCGATTGACTGCACGCTCACCAGTATAGGCGGGCGATTGTCAGGTTTGATGGCCCAGAACAATTTTTTATCACCATCATCCCAATAAAACGGCGGCAATTGAAACCAGCCGTGGGTTTTAAGCGTGGCTTCAAAATCAAAAGGCTTGGCGATTTTCATGATCATCTTCATCGGATCAGTTCTCCACAATCTCCCGTCGAAATGGCTGCATACACCCGGCTCGTTTTGTTTTCATTATAACCAAGAGCGGGCAAAAATAAAAGCAAAATCTGCTGATGAATCTTTTCCCCGGTCGTTTCATCTTAATGAATAAAAATATATGAATGAGGAATTGAACATGAATTTAGAAGTAACGTTTCCCCGTGGACTGCAGGTTAATGCCGAATATGGACCCTTTGTCATTGAAACAAATCAGGACGGCACCGCTCCGCCGCCTTTCGCTCTTTTTTTAGCTTCCATCGGCACCTGTGCCGGAATCTATGTGCTCTCGTTTTGCCGACAGCGAAATTTACCGACGGAAGGATTAAAAATCACTCAGAGCATGGATACGGATCCGGTGACTCATATGATTAAGAAAGTAACGCTGGATATTTTCCTGCCGGCGGATTTTCCGGAAAAATATCGCGAGGCCGTCATTCGTTCGGCTGATTTGTGCGCCGTCAAGAAACATCTGATGCAACCGCCGGCATTTGAAATCAACACCATCATCGCCGATTAAATATATAAGCAGCCACGGATAAACACTGATGAAACACGGATTCTATTTTGTGATTTTTTAATTCTTACTGAAATTGACGATACACTGGATTACATATTTTAAAATGGACCAGCGTTAGTCAGAATACCATGTTTAAGATGCGTGGTCTTGTCCGTGTTTCATCAGTGACAATCAGTGGCTGCTAATTTTTATCCATTTTCTCTTCCTGCCGTTGCCAGAATTTTTCGTTGATGATCATCGCCTTGCCTTCCCAGGTCACCAATCCCTCCTGCTTGAGCCGTAATAACATGCGAGAAAGCGTCTCCGGTGTTGTGCCGATCGCGGCAGCCAGATCCTTTTTGGAAACGGAAGGAATAATTCGCCGGCGTTTTCCGTATCGTTCCTCGAGGAAAAAAAAGAACCGATCATCCACATCATAGGAAGAGAGGTACTTGATCTGTTCC
>RPQV01000652.1 GCA_003818595.1 Calditrichota bacterium | reverse complement strand
GAGAGATCAGCCTTGAACTTTTTCTCCGCCGGCGACTCTTTTTGATTGAATTCCTTCACCGTCTTTTTGATTTCGTCCCAATACCCGTTTTTCGGTTCCACAAAAGTGCCGGGCGCCTTTTGCTGGGACAAAAGGACGATGGGAATCATCACCATCATCAACGCGAAACTCAAAGCCGTTTTCATCGCTCACCCTGTCATTTTCGAATTGTTTTCGTTCATAATAGCCAAACGAGGGAAAATATGCAAGGGAAAACGCGTTCGTCATGCAAAAAGCGGGAAAAAGAGGGACATCCGCATCTTTCCTATCAATCTCATCTTCATCACAAGAACATTCAACGCAGTGACGCAGAGGTCGCGAGGCTGACTTTGTCGTACACCTGAGCACTTACTGCTTCCTCATCAAAATGCATGATCAAAGTGTGCGACGAGTTGCAAGAGCTCTATTTAAACTGGCTCGAATTCAAAACCCTCTGCAAAGATCGACTCGATTGTAAAACGGTACGAGAAACGCCTCACAAAGGACAACAACTATTTCACAGCGGGCATCAGACATACCGCGACTGACAATGAGCGTCTCACAACTGACAACGCGCATCTCAGAGCCGACAGCGGACATTTCAAGATTGACAATGAATATCTCATGCCGAGCAATGGGCCTCTCAAGACTTCCCATGAATCTCTCGCAACCGACAGCGGACATCTCATGACCGACCTCGGATTTCCCGCGGCCGGCAATTGACATTAAAGGAATGACAACTGACAAGACATGACCTGCAAAAGACATCCTGCGGCTGACGGGCGGATTTAACTGCATAAAATTGATTTCAAGCATCCCACCAGCGGACTATTCCCAACGGCTTTCGCGCTATGCGCAGCAAAAGGACGGCATTCGATGAGAAAAGCCGGGTTATGATGGACGAGAGGAGAAAAACAAACCATCCGGTTCGGATTGGAATTCTTTATCTGCCGTCAATTCGAGGTTTACATCAGCCGGACTTTCATCACGGCTGCCATAAATAGGTCAATTTGAGCATGATGATGCGATCGGTCGGCCGTCCCAGCAGGGTGTTCTGATTTTCATTATAGACGAGGTAAATATGGCTGCGCGGCCGATAGGCCAAGTCGATCAGGATATTCGCAGAAAAGCGCTTGTCCGCGCTGTTCCACTGCAGATAGGCTTTGGCGAAAAAGTCGGGGGAGAAAGAGTAGGTCCAACGGGTGGATAAAACCGTGGCCAACAACCTGCCGCTCCCCAGTTCGATCCGATTATGGGAACAGGCCAAATCAGCGGAAAGATGATTGGTGACTTTGGCCGTGCCGGTCAGGCCAATCGCCGCCTGGGTGCCGTCAAACAGCTGTCCCCAGCTCAGATTTAAATTAGCCGTAATCGGACGCGCGCGATAGGAATTGAAACTGACCGACTGCCGCCAGGTCTCATAAACGCCGCGGTTTATTTGTAAATTGCGGATGAACGTCTCGTCGGGCACAAATTCATAAGAGTTGATCAGGCTCGCATCAATCTTGTCCGATTTCCGCAACAGCAGCGAAGCGGTGTAGCTGTTTTCCCGCGTCAACAGGGTGCGATGCGGATCCGTGGTATAGACGAGCCCGGCTGAAAATGCCATGTTCTGCAGCAGGCGATTGTTCAGCCATTGCGTCAGGGTCACACTGCCGTTCGTCGAACGAATGTCCGGACGGAGGACAAACGCCATCTGCGGATTAAAAAGCGAATCAATATACGTATAACGAAGCTGAACATCGATCCAGTCTTTATTGAGCACAAACCCGAAATCGCCGGCCATATCGTCTGAAGAGACATGTGGAGAAAAAGAGCGGGCGGTCGATGCGTCGAAACGCACCGCATGGGACACATTCCAGATGCCGTCCACGCCGAGCGCCCGCGAATAGAGATTGCCGGTCGTCTGTTGATTCAACGCCATCAGCCCGAGATGCGAATTTTTCGAAATATCCCGCTTGAGGCGGACGACAGTATAATTGGTCGATGGTTGTTCGTCATCCTGCAGCGTCGTCCTTTCGCTCTGCAGGCTGAGCACGCCGACGGAATAACGGCCGATCCGTCCCGAGAGCTTGCCGCCGCCGATGAGCGGCAACCGCTGTCGATCGAGGATGCCGATGGTGCGCGAATCAAAAAGCATAAAATTCGACTGCACTCTCGAACCGGGACCGAACTGATAAAAGCCGGCATTCTGCAGAAAAAAGTCACGCTTTTCCTGGCGCAGAATATTAAAGCGCGTCACATTGACGATTTCCTCTTCCGCTTCAACCTGGGCAAAATCAGTGTGATAGGTGATATCCATCGCCAATTGCGGCGTAAAATCATATTTGAAATCGATGCCGCTGTTCAGCTCATCTTTTTTCTGCCGCGATTCGCCGAATACAAGAGTGCGGCCGGCGAGCAGATAAGGATAAATTTGGAAATGCAGACCGCGTTTCGGCGGCCGAATGCCGCGCAACAGAGCAAACATCTCGCCGCGGAATTTGGCATTGTGTCCGAGCTCCCGCGGGATGGGGACCAGATAGGTCTCCTCATAGCGATGTTTGATTTCGCGGGTGATGTTGATGTTCCAGTCGACGACATCGCCCTCTTTGTACTTGAGCGACTTGAACGGAATGGCGAATTCCGCCGACCATCCCGAATCGTTGCGGGCGCCGTCCATATCGATCACGCAATCCCATTGTTTGTTGATGTGATTGCCCTGATCGCTGATGATGGCGTCTCCTTTTCCGCCCAGTGGATTGGTATCAAAGGCGTAACAGTTGCGATTGTCCTGAAACGTATCCAGGAGCAATTCAACCACCTCGCCGCTGCCGTAATTCATGTCGCGGCGCATGGAGGTGGCAAATATTTTTTCCGTTTCCGAGTCGTAACAGT
>RPQV01000651.1 GCA_003818595.1 Calditrichota bacterium | reverse complement strand
CAGAGTCTTACATCGTCATCGGCACTGGCGGAAGCGAGCTGCTTTCCGTCGGGACTGAAGGAAAGGGCAAAAATTTGATAATATATGGATTTAATGCTTTTCACCAACTTTACTTTGAATGACTCTTGATCGCAACCCTGTATCATGGCGCCGGCAGCGATTCCAGCAGCGACAGAGACTCCGAGCAGAAGGGAACGCTGATTTTTGGTTGGGGAAACGGTTCCTTCAGGCGAATCCTCGGTCGGATTGTCTGCTTGTTCGATCTCATCTCGAGACTCGCTCTGCAGGCCGGCGCCTGCTGTCCCGGCTGCTGTCCCGGCTGCCGCCCCGGCTGCCGCCAGGATCGCTGCACCGGTCGCCGCCGGAGAGACATTCTCATTTCCGGAATTTGATGTTTCCGCGATGTGAGGCAGGGTGATGCGCCACAATTTCAGGGACTTGTCCAGACTTCCCGATGCGAGTAAATTGCCGTCGGGACTGAATGTGACGGCAGTGACCGAAGATGTATGTCCTTCACATGTTTTCAGCAGATCGCCCTGCGGAAGAGTCCACAGCTTGATTGAGTTATCCGAGCTTCCTGATGCGAGTATTGTGCCTTGGGGATTGATGGCGACCGAGACGACGGAAGAAATATGTCCGGTAGTCTTTTTGATCAGCTCTCCCTGAGGCAGGCGCCACAACCTGGTCGAAGTATCCGAACTTCCCGAAGCGAGCAGCGTTCCATCAGCACTGAACGCTAAACAAGTGACGCCGGCCTCGTGCCCGGTCAACGTTTTCAGAATATTACCTCTGGGGATGCCCCACAGTTTAATGGTGCTGTCATCGCTTCCCGATGCCAGCGTCTTGCTGTCGGGACTAAAGGCCACCGAGGTGACGATCTCCTCATGTCCGGTCAAAGTCTTGACCAGTTTTCCCTCCGGCATCCCCCAAAGCTTGATGGTTTTGTCATTGCCGGCGGTGGCGATGAATTTGCCGTCAGGGCTGATCGCAACGCTGTTGACGGCGTCACTGTGGGCTTTGAACTGGTTGCACAGTTCTCCGCTGAGGGCGCCGTTGTCCTTGGTCACTCGGCTCTGAGCAACGGCTTGGCCGCTCACGCCGGCAAGGAGAGTGCCTGCACCGACCAGGCCGACGAATTGTCGTCGGCTCACGCCGTCGGGATTTTTATCTTTGGATACCGCAAAAATTTCCGGCTTTTCTGAAGAGTTTTGATCAACTTTTTTCATCGTTGAATTCCTTTTCTTTTAATGAGCAGGAGATGATGCTTCTTCAGCACCTTCAAGGACGCGCGATCTGAATCTGAGCGTATCGATCGCTTTATCGATCAATATCGCCGGATTGTCCATATCTTGATCGGTCAGGCAGTAACCAAAGCGTTCCAGCAGGAGTGCGGCGCCGATCCACTGATTGATGCGGCAGTCAAATCGTGTCGCCGCATCATCGCGCAACGGACATACGGCGGGACAGGCTTTGCTGCAGTGATCCTGGATAAAGCAATCCGCGCATTGATCGAAGGGCTGTCGTGCGCGCTGTTCCAGCGCGGCCAATTTTTCGACATGCAGGAAAGGATGACCATCGAGAATATCGCCATAAATCAGATGATTATTCTCTTTATGACTGTTCATGGTGATCAGAAAGCAGAAGGTTAAATAACCGTCAACAGTGACGGACACATTGTGCTGCAACGGTGGACAGAACTGATCGTGACACTGCTCCAGACGCACGCCGCTGTAGGTCACAATAATGCCGTTTTCAGCGCCCCATTGTCTGGACTGAAGGAAAAAGCGAACAAAGGCGTTCGGAGTGGGGAAGAGATGGGAGGGAATTGACCGCTGTTCATCCTGATAGACGGGATGAAAAACGACGCGGCGGACATGGTGCTCGGCAAAATAGCGAATGATCGCCAAATGGGCGTCACAGGAAGTTGAGGTGATGGTTGAGCGTACGGTCACGTCGACGCCCATTTGCGCCATGAGCTGATATGTTTGTTCAACCTTCCGACATGAAGGCCGGCCATCGGCGAAGGGTCGGTTTTGGTCATGAACCGCGGGAGGACCGTCCCAGGACAGGGTGATTCCGGTGAACAATTGACAGGCTTGGATCAGGCTTTCACGACTGACGACGCCGCTGGTGGTGGTGAACACCTGCAGCGGAATCTGGTGACGTCGGCAGACGGGTTCGATCTTTTCGATGCAGCGAACGATTTCATTCACATATTGAAGAGGTTCGTTTCCCCCATGGAAGCACAGGGCAAAGGGTTTTTGTTCTCGTCGACAATTCGCGGCAATCCATTCGGCAAGAGACAAAACGTGATCATTTTGCCAACCGGGCGCGGTTCCGGCTTTTGATTCTTTAGCCGCATAGCAATAAATACAGCTTAAAGAACAAGCGGAACCCAATGAAATTGTCAGACAATAAGGATTCATTTTGAACTCGACGACTCTCGTACAAACGAATCTATTGCAAATATTGGGAGAATGAATTACGCCGTGGGAATATGGAAAAGGACATTGTAATGTGTATTGCTGAATATAGCGGTGTTTTTGTCAAAAACAAAACAATTTTTCGTTTATTTGAGAGCCGACAGACCCCGGGGTCGCCGCCGACACAAACAGGGGATGATAACAGGTATTATAGGCGGCAACCCCGGGGTCGGGATCGGGAGGGGAGATACTTTTGATGCAGCCCCGGAGGGAGACCCCACCAAGTCATTGCGAGGCGTTCACCTGATTCTCGGAATAAAACAACCGCTCTATGTTGAACGCCGAAGCAATCCCCAGCCTTTATGCAACCATTAGCCCCGTACAAATCACAAAAAAGGATCTCAGCAACGCAATACAGTGCTCTTCCGTCGGGGATTGCTTCGCCCCGCTTCGCGGGGACTCGCAATGATTTTACT
>RPQV01000650.1 GCA_003818595.1 Calditrichota bacterium | reverse complement strand
GGCTATTGGCATTTTGAGTGGTTGCGCCGGACAAAGAGATATTGCCTTCCAGGCGCCAAATCGTCTTTCCGCTTCCGCCCTGATCGCCCCGACTCATGGAAAAATCGCCTCCGGTGACTTGAATATCGCCTTTCTGATGAACGTTGATGGTTGTATTCGCAAAATGTGTTGCAGTGGTTGTGAATTGACCACCTGACTGCAAAATATCACCCTCAATAAACACTTGGGCTGCATGATCAGCCGGTGGAGCACACATCTGCCAGATGCCCGAACCTGTATTTTCAACGATGATGTCGCCGCCAATGGTATTTCCATTCCATCCCAAATCATAATTTCCTGTCTGCTCAGGGCAGTTCCAAACAATATTGAAAAAGTTTTGATTGGCATTCGCAGGAGCATTGTGTTTAATACTGTTCATTCTACAAATCGAATTGGGCCTCCACACAGCCGTGGGAATCGAACCACCATCCTGCTCATGGCTGTAAAGACCGCTATTCATAAAACTGATGCTCGCCTGAGCATCGCATGTAATTGAGCCATAATTCAGCACCGTCCCTTCAACCTGCATATCCGTTGCGATTCCGTTTCCCACATGAAATTCCGCTCCCTTGTTAATGACAAGCGCGGATCCGGGTTTCAAAACGAGCTGATCCGCTGAATCAGAGGCCGTGACAGTGACAGTATGCCCATCTTGTATGGTGATGATGCCATCCTTGGGATTGGGGGGATTAGGCGCCGGATGCACCCAACCATTTCCATCGTGTCGCGCCCAAGTGCCAACATCGTTATAGTCTCCCGATTGAAAGGATTTGTACTCACCCGTTTCAACAGTGCCGTCGGTGCCATTATCGAAAGCCTGTACATCATAATAGTACTCAGTTCCATGATTCAGGCTGTGAATTGCGATCGTTTCGGCATCATATACCATATAATGGTTGTAAAGTTTATCAGGTGCTATGCCATAACGAATGATATATCCATCCGCACCGATCACCGGCGCCCACTGCAGCACGGCATCGCGTCCATCAGCGGCATTTCGTTCGACCGTAAAATCATTGATTCGGGTAAAGACGGCTTGCTTCGAATTGCCAAAGATACGGAAATCGCGCACTGCAAAAGCGCCATTACCAGGCGTGAAAACATTGCTTAATTTCAGGTATCGACTGGTCACGGGCTGCGACATTTCAACATAATCGTGCGGCGTATCCTGGGAATTCCGGCTTTTATCCACCAGCAATTCCCAATTCAATCCATCGAGGGATGTTTCGATAATGTATTGCTCATGAATGATGTCAAGATTGTCGCGACCCCGAACAATACTTGGATTTGTATTGTGTTCAGCAAAATTAACCTGGATCGCTTCGACAGAACACACCTTGCCTAAATCGATCATCAGCCATTCATCGTTCAATCCCGTTAGAGCGCTCCAATAGGTACGCGCGTCTTCGTCCGCTGCATACTCTGCACCATGATCCGCAACGGAAGACAAAGTCAGCACTCTCTTTTTGTACGACAACAGCATCATTCCGGCAAAACTGTTATCGGTCATGTTTTCAATCTCCCCGGGGAGGTACTGAGGATAATCGCCAAAAACGGTGTTGCAGTAAATCTGACCGTCTTGATCAAAGCCGACAGGATAAAGTCCGAGTCGGCGCTCAAACATGTGCTTCACCGAAATGGTCATGGTGCCAATGTGCCAGTACTGTCCTTCCTTGTCCATGAAGGTACTGCCATGACCGGCGCCGCAGATGAATCCCGTCGGTTTGAACGCAAAAGGACTATATTCCGCGTAAGTATAGGGTCCGAGCGGTGAATCGGCGACATAGATACCGTCTGCATAGGTCTTAAACTCGGTTCCGGGCGCCGCATAATGCAGATAGTAGCGGTTATTTTTCTTGATCATCCAGGAACCTTCAATCCAAGGTTGTTCATCCATCAGATTGTCGTCGCCCCGTCGTTCCCACCCATGGATCGAAGCCTGCGCAAAGACTATATTTATCGGTGAACCGATCTCTTTAAAAGTGATGGGATCAAGCTCGACTCCGTGAGTTGGTGTGGCGTTCGAGAGCCCATAAAACATGTAGAGCCGCTCATTCTCATCAACAAAAAATGCGGGATCCCCATAGTTGCCAACCAGAGGACCTTTATACCATACACCGGACTTGGGATCAGCGGTCTTATAAATCTGTCCATTAGCGGATGGGATGTAGAATAAAGAATCTCTCAAAACCATGACCGCAGGAGCATAAGTCTCCACATCCAGTCCATTCGGAATAATCAACGTCCATTTGCGGAGGTCGGGTGAAGTCCAGTAGCCGCCAGAGCGTGAAGCAAACAGATAATAGTCGTTGTGATACACGACAATGACCGGATCAGCTGCTTCGCGGGCATCGACCGCATCGACCATAAACCGATAGTTTAAATTCAACGGATTACAAAATGTCCTTGGATTCTCGGCGGGCTGAGCCAGAAGCGCTGCGCCCAACAGCAGGAAAACAAGGGACTGAATTTTAATGATGCTGCTCATTAACAACACTCCTCCGATTTGATTATGTTTTGGGTGCGAAAGGTTGGCGGCAACGTTAAGCGGGCAGCAACCACAATCACATCTTTTTCATTTCATCTTTTATGCTCTCCGCTGTCAGAGGCAATTGCATCATCCGCGTTCCCACGGCGTCGAACACCGCATTCGCAATTACCGCTCCCATGGTGATGATCGCCGGTTCACCTCCGCCTTGGGGATTATCATTCTTTGCATCGATGATAACAGTTTCTATTTTAGGAAGCCATGAGAAGCGAGGAATCTCATAGGTATCAAAGTTTTGTTCATGAATGCGGCTGCCGGTGAAGCGCAGATTTTCCCTTAAAGCATAACCCAATCCCATCATGATACAACCTTCC
>RPQV01000649.1 GCA_003818595.1 Calditrichota bacterium | reverse complement strand
CGTGCATCATGGGAACATGCAACTATTCCTTCGTCGACCGCCAGAATTTTGACACCCGACAGAAACATTTTGTCATTGCGCTTCAATCACCTGACTTGTATCGCCATGAATCGAACAATTTCGGGTAAAATGAGGGATATCAGAGTTCTTTTCTGCCTTCACTACTTTTTGTTTTGAATTCACCTTTTTTTTCAATATCTTTGCCCAAAGATAGCCGCATGACGAGTCATTCCTGCAATGCAGGGATCTTTCTTTTTGATTGAGATTCTTGGCCTTATGGGAATGGCTTTTTTTTTATACCCTGCGAAAGGAAATGCATCGTGTTGGTCGCCTGTCTGGATTTGGAGGGAGTGTTGACGCCGGAAATATGGATTCAATTTGCCGCTGCCACCGGCATCGAGGAACTGCGCCTGACCACCCGCGATGTTCCTGATTACGATCAACTGATGCGCAGACGCCTGCGCATCCTGGAAGAACATCATCTGGGACTGCCGGATATCCAGAAGGTCATTGCCGGGATCGCTCCATTGCCGGGCGCGCTGGACATGATCGATTGGATCCGAGAACGATGGCAACTCCTCATCCTTTCGGATACTTTTTATGAATTCGCCTCGCCGCTGATGAAACAGCTCAACTGGCCGACTCTGCTCTGTCATTCTTTGAAATCCGATGAATCGGGCCGAGTCATTGATTATCTGCTGCGCCAGAAAGAGGGCAAGCGGCGTTGCGTCGAGGCGATGCATTTATTGAATTTTCAGGTGATTGCGGTCGGCGATTCCTACAACGACACCGCCATGTTGACGGCTGCGGATGTCGGCATCCTGTTTCGTCCGCCGCAACATGTCGCCGTTGAATTTCCCCAGTTTGCGGTGACGACGGATTACGAGGAGCTCAAAGCGGCTATGCTCCGCGCTGAACAAAAAATAGTGAATAAAGCGGGCAACTAGATGATCAAATCAGGGATCGTTCTCATTGGCTCCACCATCTGCGACGAGGTGCTGCCGGTCTCGGAACCGGGACGGCTTTCCTATGTGGATGCGCAGAAATTTGTGTCTGCCGAAGAACTCGCCGGAGAAGAGTTGACCTACAGCGTCGGCGGCATGGCGACCAACGTTTCGGTCAATCTCGCCAAAATCGCCGGCGGATATCCCATCGCCCTGTGCGGCAAAATCGGCGTCGATCACCGAGCCGAGATCGTGCAGGAGACCTTGACTCGGCATCATGTCAATACCGACTTGCTGCTGATCGATTCCCAAAACGAGACCTCGTGCACCGAGGTTTTCCACATACGCATGACAGACGGCACCATCGAACGTTTCTTTCGCCACACCCTGGGCGCCATGGGAGGTTTTTCCGCGCCGGATATTCCTGTTGAGCGATTGAATTCGTACCGACTGGCCATGTTTGGTTATGGCTTGCTCCTGCCTCAATTGGATCGGGAAGATAAAGAGTATGGTGCGGTGCTCGGCCGCATCCTGGCCGAGACCCAACGATTGGGTGTGGAGACGGCGCTGGATTTCGTTTCGCCTGATCGGCGAAATCTGTTCAAATTTCTGCGCTATCGCCGGGCCCTCCAATACGTTGATATCCTCTGCATCAACGAAGACCAGGCCTGTTCGCTGACGGATATGGATGATCCACAACAGGCGTGCCGAAAGCTGGTCAGCGAATATGGCGCGGGAATCGCTGTGGTGCATTGCGGTGCGATGGGCGTCAATTATGCCTTTTCGCAGGCTGAAGGTCTGGTGGTGCAGAACAATTTTATCGTCCCTGAGGACGAGTACAAAGGGAATGCCGGCGCCGGTGATGCGTTTTCAGCCGGATTTCTTCATGGTCGCCATCGGGGATGGTCGATCGCCGAGTCGCTGCAGTTTGCGGCTGCGGCGGCTGCCATCAGTCTCGGTCATGTGTCCTGCACCGGCGCCATGAAATCCGAAGCATATATTTTGAATTATATAGCGGAGAGAAAAAGGTAACACCATGTTTAATGTGGTAAAATTCGGCGGCAGTTCATTGGCAACCGCTGAACGGGTTAAGAATGTCGCTACGATTGCGCGCGCTAAAACAGGAGACGGGGATGTCACGATTCTGGTGGTCTCGGCCATCGGCGGCATCACTGATCAACTCATTGACTGCGCCAAAACGGCTGAAAAAAACAGCGCTGTAGCATTGGAAAAGCTTTTGCGCATCCGTCAACGTCATTATGATGTGTATCCGCGAGAGATGAAGGAGGCGGAGACCGAAAAATCAGTGTTGACGCTTTTCGAGGAGCTCAAGGATATCCTCAAGGCGACGGGGTTGATCCGCGTCTGTTCCGAACGGACATTGGACTATATCGTGAGTTATGGAGAACGACTGAATGCGCAGCTGATGACCCGTCTGCTGCTCAATGAAAACAGTACGGCCGAATATGTCGACGCGCGCGAACTGATCGTCACCGACAAAAAGCACGATGGGGCGAGGGTTCAGGTCGATCTTACCGAAGCGCAAATTCGGGCCCGATTTGTCAAGCCCCTGATTTACGTCGTCACCGGATTCATCGCCGCGAGCAGCGACGGTGTCACCACCACGCTGGGCCGAGGCGGCTCGGACTATACCGCAGCCATCATCGGCGCTGCGTTGGACGTCAAAAAGATTGAAATCTGGACTGATGTCGACGGTTTCATGTCGGCTGATCCCCGCATTGTCGATCGCGCGTTTGTTCTGCCCTCGGTGAGCTATGAAGAGGCGATGGAACTGTCCTACTTTGGCGCCAAAGTGATTCATCCTCAAACCTTGCGGCCGGCGATTCAGAAGAATATTCCGGTTTGGATTAAAAACAGCTTTTCGCCGGAAAAACCCGGCACCATGATCGCGAAAAAAAGCAGCAACGGAGAACATCCGGTGAAAGGCATTGCCTCCT
>RPQV01000648.1 GCA_003818595.1 Calditrichota bacterium | reverse complement strand
GAGTTTGATTATAATCTCTATTATAATCCGAACCTGACGATTGCAAACGTTCGTGCCGGTCAATGGAGTTGGTCTTCATGGCAGGCGAGGGGAAAAGATGTCCATTCGATCTATGCGGATCCACGATTTGTGAATCCGGAAAAAAATGAATTCAGCCTCCAGCCGGATTCACCGGCGTTCTCCCTCGGCTTTCAGCCGATTGACTTGAGCACTGTGGGGCCGCGATTAACGAAGAAATAGATGATCATAACTGCGAGTTGTTCTGTTGATGTTATTTAAAAGTGTCGTATCCGTTGTCGCCTGGTTGGTGATTGGTTTCTCCTCCTGTACTGTGTACAATTTCTCTGATCCGGCCGGTCCGCAATTTGTCGGATCTCATGCCGTCCAAAAGGCTGCGGGACAGAGCGGACAAATCAAAATTGTCAGCTATAATATTGCCTGGGGAAAACATATTGATGAAGCGGTCAATGAAATGGCCGTTTTACCTGAACTGCGCGGCGCGGATATTCTGCTGCTGCAGGAAATGAATATCCACGGAGTCAAGGAGATCGCCGAGAGAGCGGGATATAATTATCTTTACTATCCCGGTTCGATCCACCCCTATAACCATTCGGATATCGGCAATGCCATTCTCTCCGCCTGGCCGATATCCGAGAGTAAAAAGCTGATCCTGCCGCATAAGCAGTCGTGGAATGACCGCATCCGAACGGCGACAGTGGCCACGATCACGATTCACGACATTCCAATTCGCATATATAATGTGCACACGGCCACGGTGATGATGAGCGAAGCCAAAAGAGCCGATCAACTTTTGGCAGTGGTTGCCGACGTCAATCCGAATGGAGAGCGCGTCATCGTCGGCGGGGATTTCAATACCGTTTGGCGCAGCAGCGTTCAACACTCCATGAACCTGTTCCGCGCGCATGGATTTGTCTGTGCTTCCGACACCGCCGGAGCGACGGTCGAAGCGCTTGGTCTCTTCCCACTCTGTCTGGATCATTTTTTTGTCAAAGGGCTGCAGGTGATTTCCTGCGGGGTGGAGGAAGATGCGAACGCCAGCGATCATTTTCCGGTGTGGGTGGTATTGGATTATAAATCCGATGAGTCGTTTGCTGCACGCTAATATTGTCCAAAACAGATGAAATAGGCGCTGGTCTTTCACTCATCTTTGAATGATCATTTTTCTGCAGCCTTGGAAATGATTGGTCATCACCCGGCATAAATAAATTCCGCTGTTCACCTGATTGCCCGCACTGTCCCTGCCGTCCCACTCAATTTGACGAATCCCGCCTTCATAGTGACCTTCATACAGCGTGCGTATCCGCTTGCCCAACAGGCTGTAAATGGTGACCTGCAGATGGGTGGATTGGGGAAAATAAAAGTTCATGGTAGTGGTTTGCGAAAAGGGGTTGGGATAGTTCATCGGCAATTCGTGAGTGATCGGTATTTCCGGCGGGTGATCGGCAATTTTATTTGTTTTTTGCTCGGTGACAAGGCTCCCCAATAGAATTCGTCCGCCGTCCAGGGTGATCGCTGACAGTCTGTATTCGAATGCTCCAGCGCATGCCGCCGTTGAATCGACATAGCTAAAGAGCGCGTCACCGGGCGTCGTCGGCTGAATCAAAAGCGCCTGATTGGTGATGAATGAGCTGATCCGGCGGAACGTTTCTTCGCCTTGGCGGCGTTCGATCACAAAACCGGCGACTGCGGAAACATTTCCCATCTGCCATTCCAGCACGCGCAAACCCTGCCGGCAATCGCTCCTCAGAAAAGCCAGCGAGGTGGACACGGTCTGCTCTTTTACGGCCTGAATATACAATACGCCGTCATGATCAAACGGCGATTCGAGTTCATAGGCGTGGTCGCCGCTCATGGCGCCCATTGTCAGCGAATCCCCTGCCGATGGATCATACCAGAACGCCTGGAAAAAGCCGCCCGGCGCCTGCAGATCAATGGATGCCGCAGCTGTGGTGGGAAAGTATATCAGATAGGTATTTCCTCGATCCGCCAAACAATAGGCTTCTCCTGTTCTGACGCAGGATTGGTCGGAAGCCATCTCGGTCATGGGCACACCGTTTTTGATGAATCGGCTCAGGTGATTCATGTATTTTGCGCCGGCGCTCTCCAGCTTGTCGGTGCGCAGGACGAAGGACTTGCCGGTGTAGGTATAGATATTCCCCCAGGTAAAGTAGGCGCCGGAGCAGACCAATGTCCACGCATCGCGGCGCGTGTCGGCGGCGTTTTGATTGTTGGAAAAATAGTATGGATCGTTGGGATCGGTGGGGCCTTCATAACCGAATTCATCGTTGCAGATTGGCAGATCATAGTGGTCATCCTGCAGCACTTGCGCGTGAAGAAACGCGGGAGACCCATACATCTGTTGTGTGGTGAACATCAGCCAGTCATGAAAAATATTCATATGCTGGGAGGTGCTTTCCTGTCCGCCGGGATGAATCGACAGGGGATGATCATAAGGATCGCCGCAGTCAAGGAGCCCGGCGGTGGAGTCCGGATTGCCGAAGCGTATCATCTGGGCATGATAATCATAGTCTTCAGGCGACATGGTCTCCGAATATTCGCCGCAGAGAATCCAAAAGACATTATAGGCGGCATACCGTGCGACCACATAGCGGCGGAAGCGGGAAAAAGTCTCTCGATTAAAGGGCGGTTGATTAAAGTCCGCAAACTTGTCAGACCACACCAGCACGATGCCGGTGACAGCGCCGCTTTTTTTAATGTAATTGACGCGCTTATCCACCCATTGAAAGTATCCGGGCTGCAGTCTGTTCAGATCACTGTCGTTGTACCACAGGCTGCCGCCTTCATTGACCGACGGCTCGCCGTTGGTGTGGATGACGCCCATGAAAAAATTGAATCCCTGCTTCACGCGGGCGTCGATGTAGGG
>RPQV01000647.1 GCA_003818595.1 Calditrichota bacterium | reverse complement strand
GGGCAACACCCTTGATCGAATCCTCCTCATCCTGCGATTGGCGACAACGGTTGATCACCTGAATTTTCCCATCAGGCAATAGGGAGTATTCAGCAGTGGTGCCGAACGCGCATTGCTTTTGAAAACGATTGGGAATTTTGGTGATTTCGTACCAAAGTCCGGTATATTGATTCAAGTCTACGGATGATACTGGAATCACCGGACTCTCTTGGCCGATAGCTGTCATGCTGAAACCGAATGGCAGGGCGAGACAAAGAAAGATGGAACGACGTCTACGAATTGACATACGCTTCTCCTTTCGGGTATGTGGCATCAATGAGAGAGGCGGCCTCGATTGATTTTCAATCGAGGCATGTATCTTTTTTTAATCATCAGGCTGTTTCATGATCTCTTAATGCTTGAAACATGGCAACGATATTGGCAGCAGGCACATTGGCCATGATATTATGGACCTGCTGAAAAACAAATCCGCCGCCGGATTGCAGAATATTCACCTGTTGACGTACGTGTCTCGCCACACTCTGTGGGTCTGCATGGGGCAGAATGTTTTGTGTGTCACAGCCACCACCCCAGAGGGTCAATCGACCGCCATATTTTGTTTTCAGAGTGCGTGCATCCATGCCGGCGGAACTGATCTGCACCGGATTGACGGCGTCTAATCCGGCATCGATCAAATCTTCAAGATACGGTTCAATACCGCCGCAACTGTGGAGTAGAATTTTGACATTGGCAAGCTCTTTGACAAGTCTCCACATTTTTTTATGAAAAGGCTGGTAATATTCGCGGTATAACTGCGGTGAGATGAGCGGACCCTGCTGACCACCGAGATCATCTCCAAAGAGAATGATGTCAATATAAGGGCCCACGGCGCCGAGCCATTTTTGCAGATTTTTGAGATAAATTGCGCTCAATTTTTCCGACAGCCGCATGACATCGTCGGGATACATCATCAAGTAGAGCAGATAATTGTCCATGCGATAAAGCATTTGCGGAGTTTCAAAAAGATTGCCGCCGAATAATCCGACGATGGCGCGGTCTGTACGGCTGCGAAGGGCGGCGGCCTGTTGCGCCAGGAGAATCAGGTCATCCTCTTCCAGCGACAGATGCGCGCCCGGATGGGGCACGGCCCACATATTTTCGTCCAACTGTTCTTCCAGATCGGCAAAATCATCGCCTGCAATCCCGCGGCTTTCAAGCGGGAAATTGATCTGTTCAAAATAGAGGCACCCCTTTTTCTGCACGCCCACAGGTCTGCCGCTTTTTGATAACAAATACCAATCATCATTACGCTTTTCCATCTGGACATACGCCGGTATTTTGCACGGACTGCCGTCTGGAAGCGTCCACTCTTTCCAGTCGGCAGGATCGTTCAAAAAACCGCGACCCATCTCTATGACGTCGACGCCGAACTCATCCAATACGGGCGGCTCGACAATAGCCAATTGCTGAATGACATCGTAAACATAGATGTCACCCGATCTAATACCCAGATAATCCTTGAGTTTTTTATAAGCAATGGCCATGATGCCGGAAGAACGATGTCCGCTGAAATCAACGGCAACGCGATCAGGTTCATGATGGTTGAGGGTGCTCAATACTCGTTCGCGGGAAGTCATATCAGTTACACAGCTCCTGTCAAGTGTCCTAAATATCTCTTTATGAGGCGGCTTTTTCGAGCATTTTTTTAACCGCTCGATTGGGATCGGTAATCTCTTTCGCAGAATGAATGGTCACGGTCGGGATCGCTCTATGCGCCTCGTGAATTTTCATTCGAAGTTCTTCGTCTTCGGTTCTGCCGTTCAGATCCGAATAGCCAATGGTGCGGCAAAGTTTACCGAATAGAAAATCATTCAAAGCACAACCGGTGCGCTCCAAACCGGGAATCGATGTCTGCCAGCTCTTGAACAGATGCGCCTGCGCAAAGGACAATCCCTGCATGGTGATCTCGTTCAATCCTTCTCCGCCGACCACCAGCCCGTTGCCGAGCCGCCCGACATGATCAATCAGCCGACGCATGCCTTCGGTGGGTGTGGTCGATTCGACAAAACAATTATGCATATTGAAAGAAGTCAGGGTCACGTCGATGAACACCGTCTCCAGAGACAGACTCTCAGCCGCACCCTTTATCGCCTCCCCCAGCATCACGCGCCATCGAGTCAGCCCAGGATGCACTTTGACCATCACCTTTTTGTCCCGGTGTTCATTAAGACCGACATTGGACTCGGGTACTCCCAAAATCTTGCCTTCAACCCAGCTCCATCCGGCAACCTTTTTACTCTCCAAATCACGATACTGAAAATCGCGCAGAAATGCATAAGCCGGGTGAGATGGATCCATATCAACCGCATTGAAATGAGGCATCATTCGAAAACCCATCTGCTGTCCTTTGCGGATAAATGCGTGAGCCTGCTCAGAAGCGACAAAAGTCGGATAGTTTTCATCATAAGGATCTGTGCGCCAATTTGGGATATGCAGGAGTATTTTTTCCGGCGGCAGCTTTTGCGCCAGTGCATCGAGCACGGCGGAGTCTGTCGGGCACCAGCTCACAGCAAAACGAATATCGTAAATCCAGGGCGCCCGCCGTTCCTGCTCTTCAACAAGATTAAAAGCCGACCATAACCAGTCGCGATAGATTGCCGCTGGAATCTGCCAGTCGCCTGTGTAAGCGTTCAACCGCCAAATCAGTCCGCCGGCGCTCAGATTTTCATCGATGGGTCCATAGGCTTCACTGTCGAATCCGAGCGCAAAGGGCGTTTGCCCACCAACCTGCAACGCTTTATAGCGGTAGCGCGAATCACGCGTGTGCACCCAAAATCCCCCTCGTTTTCCCTGCAGAATCGCCAGTCCGGCTTCCCAAAACATCGGCCATGCCCAACGACTATTGCGGATCAATGGATCATCCAATTTCAGGC
>RPQV01000646.1 GCA_003818595.1 Calditrichota bacterium | reverse complement strand
CTTCAATATCCGGTTTGATGCCGCCGCCGCCATTGACCTGACGACCATTCTTCGTTACATATTTCTTTTCCTGTTCTTCAGTTTTGTTCGGATTTTGAGAATGACCATCGTCACCGTCTTCCTTCTCCAATTCAAATTCCTCGTCATCCTCATCTTCCACATCCTTGGTATCATCTGACCAGAAAACCGAATTGCGCCCAGTCTTAAAAACATCCGGTTTTTGGATCAATCTGCCGCTGGGAAGGTAGTACTTGGCCGTGGTCAATTTGAGGGTCACTTCACCCGCACTCGATCGATCAATCGGTAATACTGTCTGCACCAATCCTTTGCCAAAAGTCGATTCGCCGATGATGACGCCTCGATCCAAATCCTGAAGGGCGCCGGCGACAATCTCCGACGCGGATGCGGAATATTCATCCACCAGTACGACCAGGGGCAACGAACTGAAAAGAGGATTTTCCGTCGTGCGATATTCCTTGCTGTTGCTCGGAGTCCGTCCCTGAGTATAAACCACCAATTCACCCTTGGGCAGGAAATTACCGGCGACCGAAACAGCCACGTCGAGCAATCCCCCGGGATTGCTGCGCAAATCAAGAATCAACGCATCCATACCCCTGTCCATAAGGTTCTCAATCGCGTTCATCAGCTGTTTTTCAGCTCCGCGATTAAAAACATTCAATTTAATCAGGCCGATGCCGGGCTCGACAAAACCGCTGAACTGAATATCCGAAACAATAATTTCATCACGGATGAGAGAAAATGTCATGGACTCATCAACACCGATACGACGGATTTTGATCACCACGGTGCTGCCCTTTTCTTTACCTCTGAGCGCAGCGGCGGTTTTTGACAGCGACATGGATTTGGTGGAATTACCGTCAATTTCAATGATGACATCGCCCTCACGAATACCGACTTTTTCTGACGGACTATTGGGAAATGGCTGCTCGGCAACGGTTGGCCATCCATCGCGCTTGCTGATCCGCATTCCAACGCCATAATATTTTCCGCGCGTCATGATCTCGATGTCATCTTGGGCTTCCTGTTCCAAATAAACAGAATAGGGATCCAACTCGTCGAGCATACCGTTAATTCCCGCGCGCATGAATTTTTGCGGATCGATGTCTTGAACATAATTATTCGCAGTTTCTTTATAAACCCTGCCGAAAATCTTGAGATTACGACTGACCGCGTCATAAAAATCCCTCTGGCTTTTGCTGAATAGTCCCGTGGACCAGACAATGGTCAACGATATCACCAAAAGGGTCATGAGGTAAACGAGTCTTTTTCGCTGTGATTTCATTTCTATTGCTCCGAAGAAAACATATCTTTCCATTTTTGTATCAGGAGCGTTTGAATCTGCTCCTGAACCGTTTCAATCGATTCAGAACCATTAACGCGAAAAATCCTATTCGGTTCCTTTGCCCACAGCGCCTGATAACCGTCCCGCACCCGCTGCAGAAACTGTTTTCCTTCTGCTTCCATGCGGTCCAAAGTATGTCCCAATAATTGCTTTCGCTGTTCTGACTCTTGTACGTCGATATCAATGAAAATGGTCAAGTCGGGAATCAAGCCGCAGGATCCAATGGCGTTCGCCTTTTCAACCACAACAGGATCCAATTGTCTCGCAAAACCTTGATACGCGGTGGTAGAATCATAAAATCGATCGCACAATACCACAAAACCATTTTTGAGAGCGGGAAGAACGCTCTCCTGAACCAGTTGTGCCCGCGCCGCCTCATAGAGCAGCAGTTCCGCCCAAGGCGACATGTCGGCGTATTTCCGATCCAGAAGGATGTTCCGCACGGCCTCCGAGACACGGGTACTGCCCGGATCCCGCAATTGAGTCGTTTTGATCTGCCGCCGGTGGAGAAAATCAGCCAGCAGTTTTATCTGAGTCGATTTTCCGCAGGCGTCAATGCCTTCAAAGGTGACGAACAATGGTCGGGACATCATGAGATCAGGACTCATCCAGGATGTCTCCAGGCACCGCGTGAAAATTTGGCATAATTCAGACTGAAGCGCAATGTTTCATCGAATGCCTGCACACTCCAAATGCCGAAAATACCACTGGAAAAAATGAAAATGAGAACATAATTCAGTCCGACTTCAAACAACAGCACAGAGGCCATAGTGGTCAGCATCAACCAATGCAAAGCGCCGATCCCGCGCAAATTACCACTCAGTACATTATTGAGCGCTTTGGGAAGTTGCGCCAGAGCAAAAATATAAATCGCTTTTTTGCCCAAAGCCACGATCGCCGGATCCGTTGTGAAGACATGTATGACCGCTTTGGAGAAAACAATCATCAGCAGCACGACAATTCCGACAAAAACGCCCATCGCTCGGTGAGAGGTGCGCGCGGCTTTTTCCGCCAGCAGATTCTGGGAAGCGCCAAGATTTTGTCCCATCTGGCTCATCGCCGCCAGACTAAAGCCCATATAAACCATGGAAAGCATATTCTGTAAACGCATAAATATCGCATGGACGCTGAGCACCACCACACTGAATATTCCGGCATAGCTCATCACCACAAGTTGACCCATCGACCATGTCAGCTGTTCGATGGTGGTGGGCAATCCCTTTTTAAAAAGCTCCCGAAAACTTTCCCATCGGGGCGTTGTCAATTCTTTGAACGACAAATAAAGTTTGCAGCGTCTGCTTCGCAGGAGACGAAAGGTCAGAAAAAAACCAATCGTATGAGCGCAACCGACTGCTAAGGCGGCTCCTTGAACCTCGAGCCGCGGTAATCCAAAAAGACCAAATATTAGAATGGGCGACAATATCAAATTGATCAGATTAATGGTCAGATTAATCATGAGGGAATATCGAGTATCACCAACCGCTCGGATGATTCCCGTTGCCACAAAATTGGTCATGATGAACGGGCCCAAATAGGCGACAGTGCGTAGAT
>RPQV01000645.1 GCA_003818595.1 Calditrichota bacterium | reverse complement strand
AGCGTCCGGCAACGCATTCCCATGCGGGAGCATGGGAACGAGGATCAATTTCGACGAGCGCAGCGAGGAGAAATCTGTTCTGCCGCAGAAAAGATTTCTCGCTGATGCTCGAAATGACAATAAAAACAGCGTGTCGAATCAATCAATACAATAATGTCATCTTGCAAGTCTGTTCGAACATACCGGCTTTCATTCGACAGAAATAAAGTCCACTGCTCACCTTCCTCCCTTTTTCGTCCGTCCCATTCCATACCACAGAGTGTGTTCCTCCCCCAAGACAGCTGTTGACCAACATCCGCACCAAATGACCTTGCGCATCATATATCAGCAGGCTCACCATCGATGAAGAGGGCAGATCAAAACCGATTGTGGTTTGCGGATTGAAGGGATTGGGGAAATTCGGATGCAGGACATAGGCTTCCGGCATCATATTCTTCTGAATGCCTGTTTCACCAGAAACGGAAATCGGCGCGCTTTTACTGCAGGTTCCGTCTAAGCTGACGATTTCCAAAGCATATTGTGGTTCACCCCCCAGCGCCGCGCTGTCGAGGTAACGGTAATCCGCACCGCAATTTGATGTTCCCATGGCTGTTATCATACTTTTATTGATCTTTTGGAAAACATTATCCATCTGATTTCTGCGCAGCACATTGAATCCGGCAATCTCGATCTCTGAGACGGTACGCCACTCGATACTGATTCCCTGGTCTTTATAACAAGCCGCGAATGATGCGAAATGGACGACAATGGGCGTTGAATTAAAAAAGTAAGCAGAACCCGAGTCCACGCCCTTATCGTCATCGCAGTTGGCACCGATAATGGCGGTATCATCAAAAATACTCACCGTCTGGCCAAAATGATCTGAATCCGCTCCATCAGAGGCGGTCAATTTTGAGGTCTGTAGCCAACCGGTTTCCTTTTTTTCAAAGACATAAGCAGAACCGGAATATGAACCTTTATCATTATCATTGCGCGCACCGACGACGACCTGCAAACCGGAAATGCTCACCGATCCGCCGAATAAGTTGCCCTGCTGACCATCGGAAGGTGTGAGTTTTGCGGTTTGTATCCAATTTCCGCTGATTTTTTCAAAAATATACACAGAACCAGAACTGAAGCCTTGATCATCATCACTCGGTGCGCCAATCACAACAATCTCGCTTGTATTACTCACCGAGGTGCCAAATTCATCACCAGCAGCGCCGTCCAAGGGGCATAACTTCACCTTCATCGGCCAATATTCTCCATTTTTCCAATAAATATAAGCGGAGCCCGAATTGGCACCGTTATCATCGTCATTTGGTGCTCCGACGACAGCGATATCAGCTGAAATAGACACCGAGTAACCAAAATGGTCGTACACTGCCCTGTCTGACGCACGCAATTTTGCTGCCCAACTCCAAGCGCCATTACTTTTGGTGTAGACGATTGCAGATCCCATCTGATCATCGTCATAATCTGAACTGATGATCATGACATCTTCGGCGATTGCGACTGATGCACCAAACTCGTCCATTGCAGCGCCATCATAAGCATGCAGTTTCATCGTCTGCGACCATGTACCATCGATATTTTCAAAGAGGTAAGCTGCACCTGAAGAAATTCCCAAATCATCATCCCCCACCGCTCCGATGATTGCGGTATTTCCAAAGACACCTACGGAATAACCGAAATAATCGACTGCCGCTCCATCAGAGGCGATCAATTTTCTAGTTTGCTGCCAACCTCCATCACTTTTGCTAAAGATATATGCCGAGCCGCTAGAGTATCCAAAGACATCATCACCTTTTGCTCCGATAATGACAACATTGTGGGCAATATCGACTGAAATACCGAATTCATCGTGTGCATTTCCATCAGCAGCCGTGATTTTCTGCACTTCGCTCCAGTCATTACTGTAAAGAGTTTCAGGTATTGCCAACATCAATCCGACAATCACTGCACCGCATGCCAACGAATGCAAAATTGATGGGAACATGCAGTCGAAATTCCTGTTAATGAAATTCATCAAGCTATCTCCAATCCGGGCGATCTGGCGAATTGAAGCAAAAATTCGCCTCCCACTTTTAAAACCCAGCAAGGTTCGCCACATCAAAAAAGAACAGGCTTTAGTGCGAATCCGCTCCTCAGTGATGTGCTTTAAAACAGCGATGTTTCAACGATATGAAATGATTTCTTCACAAAGAACAGGAGGGCTAAAAAAGGAATAAATAATCCATTATTATAATGCTAAAAACAATTCAAATTGTCAAGGAAAATAAAAGTGTTTACAGACCTCGGGACCACTTTCCGCGCACCTTATAGAGCAGATTATCCTCGCAGAAAAATAACGGCACTACAATATTTTCGGCTAGTGCAAACACAGCCTTTTACTCTCAATGAGCACAAAATCAATTTCATTTGCGATTTCAGAAGGACAAAATGGATTAAATGGTACTCGGCAAACTCCTCCTCTCAACCACCGTGATCGATCAATCCCTGCGCAAGCTGCTCCTTGCGCGCGGTCAGATTCACCACGCCGCAATGATTATGAGCAATCGGCGCAATCATCATCACTCTGCCGACAGCGATCTCACAGAAGACGTTGAATTGGTTCATCATTAATCTCACTATCGCCCATCATTTCGAAGTATAATTGATCTTTGAATACAACTCTGCATCCGCGTGCAGGAAGGCTTTAATTCTTGCCAGCCAGTAGACAATGACGCTGCTGGAAGCGTTTTGTATCTGTGTATCCCCCCAGGTGCTCGCCCCATTGTCTTCTTCCCAGTCCACATTGATATAGGTGAACGCCTTGACCGCATCGTGGCGGCTGCAGAGATTGAACACGTTCTCGAACCATTGGGTGTTGGGAATCACCCATTGAGGATCAGAGACGCCCGAAGTCTTGATCGCCGCGCTTTCAGCCAGCATGATCGGTT
>RPQV01000644.1 GCA_003818595.1 Calditrichota bacterium | reverse complement strand
TGACTCTCGATTTTTGATAATAGAGAATAGATGGCTTTGCCACATGAGGAGGAGGAATGTCTCGTCTCAAAACTTATCTTTTGGTCATGTTTACGACCTGCAATTTGGCCGCTGATATACCAAGAAGCTTGTATGTCATAAACGGCTCTGCAGAGACACTTTCTAAAATGAATTTGGAAACACTCGAAATAAAACGCGACATCGTCACCACCGGGCAGATTCCCAATCACATTCTCACCTTTCAGGATCGGATATTTATTTTGAACTCGGGCACGAGTTCTATTCAGATCATTGATCCACGCACTGATATGGTCGCCAGGACAATTCTACTGCGCCAGGGAAGCAATCCGTGGTCAATGGCCGTCGTCGGTCGCCGGAAATTGTATGTGACACATTGGGTGACTCATCAGGTTTCTGTCGTTGATCTTGAGAGTGGGCGCGTCATCAAAGAAATTCCTGTAGGTCGAGGTCCGGAAGGTATTCTGGTGGTGAACAATCTGGTTTTTATCACCAATAGTGGTTATGCCGGCTGGGGGCTGCCGTTTCAGCCAGGATCGGTGAATATTGTAGATGGTCTCACTGATTCAGTCATTGACACGCTGTTAACGCCCGTCAATCCTCAGGATGCCGCTCTGGCGCCTGATGGACGGGTGCATGTGTTGTGCACAGGAAATTATACGGATATAGGCGCCAAGATCGCAGTGATCGATCTCTTCACTGGCCCCGATTGGGATCAACCCGCTGTGATCGATACAATTGATATCGGTGGATCTCCCGGCGATTTGGAAATAACACCCTCCGGTCAAGCGTATGCCGTCGCCTGGGGTGATGGCGCCAGCGGTTTCTTGTATCAATACGATGCTTTCTCAGGCCAAGTCAGCCATGATGCGCTTCATCCCTTGTTTATCGGCCCGAATACCAGCCAGGTGGTATACGATGGCAGAGAAAATTGCCTGTGGATCCCTTTTATGAGCATGTGGGGAGGCGATGGCTATATCCAAAAATGGGATGTGGCAACTAATTCATCGCTGGATATTTCTCAGGTCATTAGCAATGGCAGTCAAAAGGCTGCCATATTGGAAAGAATCTGGGATATTACACCCTGGGCGGATTCTGTGTTTTCATTTATTCCTGGATTGGGCGGCGGATATGGTGAGAACTATTTCCCTGAAAATGTGCTCGGACCTCCCGATCAATCTCCTGGACTGAATGAATTTGTCGGCAGCAACCGTCCACAGGAAGTTTTATCATTGGGAAAGGGCGGGCAGATTATTCTTGAATTCACTGATAATGTGATCACCAACGGCGAAGGAGCGGATTTCACGATTTTTGAAAATGTATTTATTTCCGCTTTTGATCAAAAGCCATTTATTGAAGCCGGTATCGTCGCGGTCAGCCAGGATGGCAAAACCTTTATCGAGTTTCCATACGATCTTGATACTTGGCAGGGGCTTGCCGGTGTGACGCCGATGAAAGACAACTATCATTTTAATGATCCTTTTCTGTCCGGCGGTGATCAGTTTGATCTTGAAACCTTGGGCCTCTCTTGGGCGCGCTATGTGAAAATCACTGACTTGGGCGATTTGAAAAAGGAGGGGAATTGGAATGGCGATTTTGATCTGGATGCAGTGGTTGCCGTCCACTCGGCCTCCAATGTTAAATTCCAAGGACAATCGACAGTGACGATACATTCATATGTACTCGAGCCGAATTTCCCCAATCCGTTTAATGCAATGACCATACTTCCTGTGCACCTCGAAAGGGAAGCGGATATTCAACTTGAGATCGTAAATATCGATGGGCAGTGTGTCAGACGACTTTACTCCGGTCGACTGCAGAGCGGTCGACATGCAATGACCTGGGATGGGATGAATGATGGCGGTGCAGCGGTCAGCAGCGGACTCTATATCGCTCGATTATCTGCAGAAGGTCGAATGCAGGTGCAGAAATTAACCTTATTGCGATAATTGCACCAAACGCCAAGATCGCAAAGACCTTGCACGCATATTTTTCAATTGATTTTGTTAAACTTGTTTTGGATATTGCCTTTGGATTATTTGAGGATTTCTCTCCATGCCGGAATATCCGGATATCACCGTGTACATCGAATCCATGAGCCGTCTCATACTCGGTCAACGATTATTGTCCATTCGGCTGATCAGTCCTTTCTTTTTGCGCACAGTCTCGCCGGCGATCGATGATTTCACGGGCAAAAGGTTGATGACTTTTGAACGTCTCGGCAAGCGGATTGTTTTTGTCTTTGAAAAGGAATATTTCCTAATTGTTCACCTAATGGTTGCCGGGCGCCTTCATTGGAAACCTGTGGGAACGATGGTTTCAAGAAAGGTAGGATTGGCGACACTGGATTTTGAAAGTGGTTGTCTGACAGTGACGGAATCGGGAACCAAAAAGCGCGCATCGCTTCATCTGGTCGCCGATCGAGAATCCTTGAGTGCTTTTGATCGTGGTGGTATCAATGTCATGGAATCGAGTCTGGCCGCTTTTTCCGAAAGATTATTGTCAGAAAATCACACTTTAAAGCGGGCTCTAACTGATCCACGCCTCTTTGACGGCATCGGTAATGCCTATTCGGATGAAATTCTTCACGCGGCAGAACTCTCCCCGGCTCTGCTGACCAGCAAAATGAAAGCTGTGGATATCGAGCGATTGTATCATATCAGTCGTTCGCAGCTGCAATATTGGACGGAAAAACTACGGCATGAAGCAGAGGGTGCGTTTCCGGAAAAAGTGACGGCTTTTCGGCCGGATATGGCTGTGCACGGTAAATTCGGGCAACCGTGTCCCCGCTGCCGTACCGCAGTTCAACGCATTCGATACGCTGATAACGAAACCAACTATTGTCCCCGTTGTCAAACCAGTGGCAAGTTGTTGTCCGACCGTTCCCTGGCGCGGCTCCTGCGC
>RPQV01000643.1 GCA_003818595.1 Calditrichota bacterium | reverse complement strand
CGCCCGCATCGCCTGTTTTCCCATCGATGAACACAGCGCGATCGCCCATCTTCCCCTGCCGATGAGCACATTCATTCCGCAGTCAGAAGCGTGGCTTGTCGCTTCACAGACTTTGCATAACCGCACACCCGGCCGATTTCCGACAAAACCATCAAATGTATCGAGTCAAATATTTTATCCGCTGCTCACGGCAGGCGGAGCTGTCGGAGTCATCGGTCTGCAGTTCGACAATCCACCTGATGACGAACAGGAAGGATTGATTCAGACGCTTACTCATCAGACCGCGATCGCACTGGAACGCGAAGTTCTGCGCAAAGATGCAGCCCGAACCCAACTGTTGGCCGAGTCCGAGCGACTCTACAACACCCTGTTGAATTCAGTCTCGCACGAACTGCGGACCCCTCTGGCGACGATCGCCGGAGCGTCGAGCAGCCTGATGGAAATAAAGACCCCCGAAAAACAGTTCTGGAGACTTTTGGTGGGAGACATTTTCAGCGCCGCTCAGCAACTGAACCGGCTGGTCAAGAATCTGCTCGACATGTCGAGATTGGAATCAGGCAGACTCAGGCTGAACCTCTCGTGGTGCGATGCTGCTGATCTCGTCAGTGTGGTGCTGCGCCGTCTGTCGTCTGATCTGTCGACCCATCAACTGGTCGTCGAAATCCAGCCCGACTTGCCGCTGGTGCGCATCGACTTTACTTTGATGGAACAGGCATTGACGAATATCCTGCTCAACACTTCGCAATATGCGCCGGCTGGGACCAAAATATCCATTCAGGCTCAAGCCGGCGGACAGCATTTATTCTTTGTGATCGAAGATGAAGGACCGGGATTCCCACCGTATGCTCTCAACAATATTTTCGATAAATTTTTCCGCCTGCCGGGATCGCGGAGCGGCGGAACCGGATTGGGGCTTTCAATTACCCGCGGCTTTATCGAAGCCCATGGCGGCAGCATCACGGCTGAAAACCGCGATCCTAACGGGGCACGATTCACCATCTGTCTCCCCGCTCGAGAAAAACCAGGCGCAATGGAGGAAGCATCATGACGACCGGGCCGGTTATCCTTGTCATTGACGATGAGGCACAGATCAGACGATTTTTGCGAATCAGCCTGGAAGCGTCCGATTTTCGGATTGTCGAGGCAGCCACCGGGCGCGACGGACTCGTGCAGGCGGCCACCGCGCGCCCGAGCGTCATCATTCTCGATCTCGGCCTGCCGGATATGAACGGATTGGAAGTCCTGAGCCAAGTCCGTGAATGGAGCACGGTGCCGATATTGGTGCTTTCGGTGCAGGATGCCGACGAGGAAAAAATTGCCGCGCTCGATGCCGGCGCGGATGATTATGTGACCAAACCGTTCAGCATGGGCGAGTTGATGGCGCGCCTGCGCGTGGCTGTCCGCCATAGCCAGCCGCTGCCTGAACGCACAGATTTCCACAATGGCGCCCTTTTTGTTGATTTTGTTCATCGCCTTGTCAAAATCAACGATGAACCGGTCAAACTGACCGCAACAGAATACGCACTGCTCTCGCTTTTCATCAAGCACATTGACCGTGTCCTGACTCACCGCCAAATATTGAAGGAAATTTGGGGACCCCATGCCGTGGAAGAGACGCAGTATCTGCGCATTTATATGGCGCAGCTGCGCCGGAAACTGGAAAGCAATCCGACTCATCCGCAGATGTTTCTGACCGAATCCGGGGTGGGCTATAGAATGGTGCTGGTGGAGAGTGAGCGGTAATACAAAGCAGGCCTGCCTAACTCATAAAAAAGAATCCCGCATAAAGAAATTTCTGATATTTCATTTCTCCGTGTCTGCGTCTCCGTGCGAGTTCCCTCTTTGCGTATCTTTGCGGTCTTGGCGCCTTTGCGTGAGTCAGGTGAATGAGAAAGGGTCCTTTCCTGGAACTCGTCGCACACCTCTATCAGATTCATCGATACGTATACGACATAGTGCCCAGGTGTACGACGAGATTCCTCTTTGAAGACCTTATCCACACACCCACCGAGCCAACGGTTCCCGAAAAATAACCAGAAATAACAAGATCAAACCGGTGAACAATCCCAAGATCGTCCACAGGTTCAGTTTTTCTCGACCGACCAGGGTGTTCAATAGAACCCCGCTGGTCAACGAGACACCCTGACAGATCGTAAACACCGCCGCAGCGGGTAAACTCATGGCGGTCAAAAAAATGATCGTCCCAATGGAAATCAGGATGCCGGCGGCAAAGCCAGTCTTGAGTTCATCCCGCGTGAACCGAATGCGCCGCTCCTCTCGAAAAATCAACGCCAGGCTGAGCAGCGCGCTGCATAAATAAAACAGCGTTGGTAAGGCCGAAGTATTGGCATGCGCCCAGAAGGTAAACTTTAGCTTACTGCCAAAAGTGGCCAATCCATTGAAAATGAAAACCAGCAGGAGCAGTCCCGCGTGTTTCCACACATGGTATGCCTCTCTTCCGGCAGCGGTCGTCCTCTTCATGCCGTGCACGAAAAAATAGAGAGCGATCGAGAAAACAATCAGATTAATGGGATCGACGCAGAGCAATTTCTCATCAAGCAGGACTATCGAGAGAAGGATCGCAAAAAGAAATGAAACATTGATGATAGTCCAACTCGTGTAGACCGGGCCTTGTCGATTCGCCGCCAACAGGGCAAAAATGCCCGCCACAATGACCAATCCCATCACACCGCCGAGCATCCACAAGCGCGGATCATCCCAGATGCTCTCCTCACTCAATGATTTGGTCAATGACACCAGTGCGCCGGTGATCGAAAGGATGAAGGTGAAATGGGCTGATCGCGCCTTGCGCACGTCCGCCCACTTGTAGGCCAGCGACAATAAACCATAAAACAGACCGGCGGTGATAGCCAGGATATAGCCCAAACTCATATGTGTCCTTAATTTTTTTTAGTGGTTGCG
>RPQV01000642.1 GCA_003818595.1 Calditrichota bacterium | reverse complement strand
TCTCTGCTTTTGTCGGCGTCGCCATGCATCTGGTTGAAATTGGAAGCGAGGATCAACGATTGATAATAGAAAGCGGTCAAATACCCCATACCAATCACCGCCGGCGGATGATGCGCATTGAATTTGTCAATTTTAATCCAGTCCATGAACATATAATCAGGCGCCTGGCTCAATAAATAATTTTCATCAAGATAGGTTGCAAAAAGGTCATTCAGTTTATTGATATGAGGCAAAAGTTCTTTGATCAGGGCGTTGTCGCCGGTGTATTGAAAATAGTTGTACAGCATTTGCACCCACAACACGGAATAGCTGGTATGGAACATATCATAGCCGTTCTTTTTCAGCATTCTTGCTGTTTTAATCAAATCCTGTCGCGCCAGCCACGGATCCCCAAAAGCATAATAGTTCGACAGCGACTCGATCAGGTAATCTCCAGTGCAGGCGATGGGTTCCTGATGCCGTGGCGAATCCAAATAGAGAGTGTTCATACACATTTGTGTGGTCCAACGGATGACGTCCCACAGTTGCGTATAAAAAGAGTCTGAACATACAAAACTGCCCGCATATCTCGTTGGATATGAAGAATACAGCGCATACAAGGAATCTATTTTCAGTCCTTCTCTTGATGCGACTTGAACCGTTAAATATCTAAACACATTCAATTGTGGAGTGGTAAAAATGTTTTTGCCTTCTCTGCATATATAAACCAATGCCCGGTTGACGGTAGATTTTTCCCGCGGATATATTTTTACAGTATCACCCTGTTGTGCCATCAAAGAGATGGTGTAATATGCCGACATATTCCTGCCAAAATCAAAAGTGCAGCTTTCATCATAGAAAATCTGGCCAAACAGTGAACATTCATGACGGTTCATTTCTTTTTGCGGGAAATTTTGCCAAGTCTCAATCGCCTTCAATGGATGGCGAATGGTTGCGGGTATTTGACTCTGAATGAGGTAGCCGTCTTTGTCGGCGTCCTGGAGAGAAGCAAGAGGCCAATGATCATCTTTAAAATGATTGCTTTTCCAATCAGGAATCTCGAGCATGGCATTGTAGATCAAGTCCTCATTAATCTTGGTCAGACAGGTGTCAAGATGACATTTCCAGCTGGTATCTGTATATAATAATGTACGATTCAGGTCGACGTCCAGATCGCAAATAAATTTCGCCTTGCCGGATGTTGTTTCCGCTAGTGCCAAATCAAATGTATAGACTTCCACGGCGATGGTATTTCGCCCGATCTGCAAATATTTTTTCACATCATGAGTTGAAAAAAACCAATGTTCAGGAGGGTTGTGATCATCATAGTCGCTTCCGATATTGGCAGGTCCCTGGCAGATAAAATAACCATTGACATACGCCCGAAAGGAGACGTCCGCTGTTATACACAGTATTGCCGCAGGCGGTAATTCCTTGACGTCGAATGCTTTTCGAAATAAAGCCCGAACTGATTTGCCGGCTTTATAATTATTGATCCACGCCGTATGCGTCTCCTGATGTTGATCGTATTGATCTTTGTTGAGTCCAATCCAATCGCCTTGCCATTTTTTCTTTGGATATAGCTGATCCGGTGAAAAGATGTCATCATTGATGTAAATTCCTTTTGAATCAGCGATGATGACACCGTGAAAATCGTTGGTGAGAGTCGACGTCTGATCCCTGGAGGTGCATGCCGTTCCGATGCAAAATAAGACAAGCAATGTTTTGATGTTCGATTTCATTTGAACCTTTCATGACTGTTCGATTGAACATTGCGGAATTAAAGTGAGTGTGAATAACAATCGGATTCGGGTGTGTACAAGAGTACTGTCAATCAGATTACGGATTATTTTTCTTCGAGTCAATCCTTTTGTCCTTTTTTGTCCTGACAACTATTCCGAACCGCTATTGCTGAAAGGAGAAAATTGCGAATGGTATGCACGCGGATATCTGCCCCACTTTTCGTTTCACGTCATTTAGCCTATCACCTATCATCTTGCTGATTCTCTGCTCCATAAAATTCTGGATCAGATGCTTGCTGATAGCGCCATTTTGACGGGCAGCGTTGGCGTCTGCCTGAATGGACTGTCATGCACAACCATTGTCATTTACTGATCGAGCCGTTAGCAGGCATTCCTGTGGCGACGGTGAGGAATTATATTGTGATAAATCCGGTCGAGACGGGATTGGTGGTGCAAGCGGAAGATTGGTTGTGGAGGGGCCGCTCTGCGGAGCGGCGATCCCTGGAGGGGGATAATTGGAAGGGGGGTTTTGGCTATGGATGGGGAGACTTTTGGCGAATCAGACGTAGCCCAGTGCTCAGTGCGATACTTTTTCAGCACCTTAACAGCATATATACTAAACATCCGCTTGGCAAAGGCGCATTTTATCAGCAACAATTGCACATTCACATTTTTCAAATTACTTGAATTCATTGCCATAATTAATTATACTCATCTATGGATCGTTACAGAATTTTCGGACAATAAGAAATCTTGATTCATTCAAGGTATTCATGATCATTGGTTTTTTATCACAAGGTAACGAATGGAACTTGCTGAAAATAATCCTCTGGATACCGGCATCATTGCCAGGCTCGTCACGAATCGGGAGGATTTGCAGTTGATGTTTCCCAATGCTTCCTGGCCGTTTGATCATCGGCAGTGGGGAGAATTAATTGACCGTTCCAAGGGAAATATCTCTTTTATTGTGCGGGAGGGCGATCAACAAATCGGACATGCAGCCCTGTTTAATAGGGGTGTGCCTGATACGTACACGCTGGGTTTGCTGTTCATCGTGCCTGAATTGCGCTCACAGGGATTTGGTCGTCGCATGATTGGTGAAGTTGAAAAGTACGCCGTACAACGGCTGGGGGTGAAACGGCTGTTTCTGCGAGTGCGTGACTTTAATCTTCCTGCTCTGAATTGCTATCTGAAATGCGGGTATCAGGA
>RPQV01000641.1 GCA_003818595.1 Calditrichota bacterium | reverse complement strand
TTGCAGCATCGCAAAACCCTGTGCATATGAACAAATCTTTGAGGCATACATCGCCGACCCGATCTTCTGTACCCACTCCCGTGCGTTCCCGGGCAGTTTATTAACGCCGTTCTCATAATATTGCTGAGCCACGGTGCGAACCTGAGTGAGAGAGGAGAGAGCGCGCGCGTGCAGCGCCGCCAGCATGGTTGGGATGGGCTCACCCAGGGTCAAAGCAGCCTGACCGGTCCATGTTCCGGTTCCTTTCATGCCGGCCTTGTCCAAAATACTGTCGAGGAGCACGCCATCCTGCAGATCATCCGGGAAATCGACAATTTTCGAGGTGATTTCAATGAGAAAAGAGCTCAGCACGCCGCGATTCCATTCGGCAAAGGTTTCCGCCAGTTGTTGCGGCGATAAGCCAAGACCAAAGCGGAGAATATCGTACGCCTCAGCGATGAGCTGCATGTCGCCATATTCGATACCATTATGGACCATCTTAACGAAATGACCGGCGCTTCCGCGTCCGATATAGGTGACGCAGGGCTCATTATGGCCGGCTTTGGCGGCGATTTTGGATAGAATGGGTTCGATAAAATGATAGGTTCCTTCATCTCCCCCGGGCATCAGGCTCGGTCCCCACAATGCGCCCTGTTCTCCGCCGCTGACCCCCATGCCGATATATTGCACGCCGTCCATTTGCAGAACTTCCATCCGGCGGTCGGTATCGGAAAAATGTGAATTCCCGCCATCAATCAAAATATCGCCGGGCTCAAGATACGGCTTCAAGGTATTGATTACCGAATCGACTGGTTTGCCGGCAGTCACCATAATCAGAATCAGCCGCGGTCGTTCCAGATCCTTCATAAATTCATAAACCGTCCGCGCTGCGGTGAATGATTGTTTTGAGGAAACCTGTGCTAAAAACTGCTCGGTCAAGTCATACGTATAATTAAATACGACGACGGGGATGCTGTTGCGTTCCAGATTTTGCGCCAGACTGGCGCCCATGACACCCAAACCGAACACACCCATATTCTGCGGCATAAAGCCTCCTGTAATAATTCAGACCAATGACAATGAATAGTAAACAAACGTCAGGCGCAAAGATTTCCACTGATTGACATCCAGGGTTCCCGTCGACTCAATCAAATATGAAGTTCCACAATATCCTTATCCTGAAGGACATAATCGCGATTCACCATCATGCCGTCGAATCGTGTGTGTCCCCAGACTCGGGCAAATTTCAGATGTTCAGAGAAATCCTTATGAACGGTCTGGGCAAAATGCAGGAGATTGCTGCCATGACGTAAAATATAAGGCTGTTCCATCTCCGCCGGTCTCCCGGGCTTTTTGGTATAGACGCGGATGATATCGAGTGCGGTGTAAATCTCACCTCTCAGTCTCTCAATTTCCAATCCGGTTCGCGCTGAAACAGCGGACATTCCGAAGCGGGGTGCATATAGCTCTTTTATCATATTCCAGGTTTCTGCAACATCCAAATCTCGTTTGCAGCCGACAATCCATACTCTCTTTTCGACCGTTGCCGCCCAATAATCTTCCTGAGGCATGAACGAAACAGGTTTCAGGTGGGACTCTTCAAGAATAGCCAGAATGTCTTCGAGTTCCTCCAATACCCGGGGTGAAGCGAGATCAATCAGCGCAAGGATCAGATCACAGGCGCGGACAATACTCAGCAACCCCATGTCAGTATGATGACGGCAGATCGGCGGGAGGTCGACGAGTTGAATTTGAATATCTTCGTATGCCATCATCACCGGTTGTGGATGGCGGGTGGTGAAAGGATAGTCGCCAATTTCAACCGCAGCCCCGGTCAAGGCGGCAATGAGACTGGATTTACCGCTGTTCGGGGCGCCGACCAAACAAACTTGTCCTCCCCCCTCCTTTTCGACACGGACACTGAAGCCCTTTTTTCGGCTCCCTTTCTGCATTTCCTCCCGCAGGGAAGCAATGCGCCGCTTCAGATCCGCCTGCATTTTTTCCGTCCCTTTGTGTTTTGGGATTGCCGCCAGCATCGACTTTAAAGCCTGCAGACGAGCTTGAGGTGTTGCCGCCTTGCGGTACTCGGTTTCAGCACGATAATAATCAGGAGACAAATTGGCAGGCATGATGACTCTTCTTCTTAGATCGACCTATCCTTTTGCTTGCCGAAGAGGCCAGGAGTATGAACAAGATGACGGTAAATGGAATCTACATTTTTCCATCATTTTTTCAAATAACAATATCGTCGAATAAAGAATTTCGTGCATTCAGCAAAAAAAAGGCGTCTTGAAGACGCCTTTTTGTTTACAGCTCGTGTGCACCCTGAGCCGGCGAGGTGACCACTATCACCGGTTTCAGCTTGAAACGCTGCTCGTAATCTCTGCTCACATTTTCGACAAAGGCATCGACATGATCAGTGGAGACCAGATTGACGGTACAACCGCCGAACCCGCCTCCGGTCATACGGGCGCCCAAGACGCCCTTCTGATCCCGGGCGATCTGTACCATCGTATCCAATTCAGCGCAGGACACCTCATAATCAAAGCAAAGGCTGTCATGCGATTCATTCATCAATTTGCCGAATGCGCTAAAGTCATCGGCACTGAGTGCAGCCACTGAGGCAACAGTACGCTCATTTTCCGAGATGACATGACGACAGCGACGAGCGACAATTTGAGGCAGGCGAGATTGAACTTGATCAAATTGGGCCAGGGTGACATCGCGCAATGCTTTGATTCCCGGATAGTCGGAGCGCATGAGGCGCACCCCCTCCTCACATTCAGCCCGACGTTTGTTATATTCGGATGCTCCTAACTCATGTTTGACCATGGTATTGCAGATCACAATACGGACATCGGCGGCTCTGAAGGGAACCATCTTGAAATCGAGTGAACGACAATCTAAAAACAGGGCATGATCCTCTTGCCCATGCATCGAGATGAATTGATCCATGATGCCGCAGGG
>RPQV01000640.1 GCA_003818595.1 Calditrichota bacterium | reverse complement strand
TGCTTTTTCTCATAGGAGGTCTGTATGTTCAACAATTCCTCGAGGTGAGGTTCAGCATAGAGATTGAGAATTTGGCGATCGAGTGTGCAGCCAAAGCTGGAGATCGATTCGATTGCGGACTCGTAAAGACCGTCAACATCGGTTTTTAGGTGCAGACGGGCCTGGGGTTTGCATATCTGCTGATACACCGCAAGGAATCGCGGCGCCGTGAGCCTTTTGCGCGGTTTTTTAGGGTAGGGATCAGGGAAAGGAATCCAAATCTCATCAATGTCGTCCGCGTCAAAGACATCCGCCAGGTCGAGGATATTCATACGGATAAAAAAGATGTTACTGAGCTGTTGTTCGAGGGCGTACTTGGCGCCGACCCAGAGGCGGGCGCCTTTCAGATCGATGCCGACAAAATTTCGGTCGCGGTACTTTTGCGCCAATGCGATCGAATAATTGCCATGGCCGCAACCCAGTTCAAGAGAAATTGGTGCGTCATTGCGAAAAATAACACTTTTCCATTTTCCTTTCAGCTCTTGGGGAGAATGGGTGACATTGGCAAAACTCTTGAGAGCTTCCTTGCGCAGACGTTTTTGTTTGGCCATGGCAGCGTTTTGTAATCAGTATCTGATGGTTTCAAATTATTTACAAAATTCTGCAAATTTAATCAAGGAAAAACATCGGCATCGATGGAAAGGTTGACATGAATTATTCGGCCAGATGAGTATCTCTCTTCACCCAAATGTGAAAAGCCGCAGAGAGATGATTGCTCTTTTAAATATCAGCATCTCTGCGGCTCATGATCGGGCAAATAGTGCGTTTGCCTCCGCACATTGCTTTAATTTTGTTCTTTTTTAGCCATGCGTGTGGCGATAAAGTAATAGGCGATGAGCGCTGCGCCGCCAAAGATGAACATCAAAGCAAAAACCACTGGTTCATCGAGACGAGCGAAACCGCCGACAATCTCGCCGACCATTACTGCCAGTCCAATCGCCAGCAACACCATACCCCATTTGAGAGCTGTGGGGACGCTGTATGCCAGACGATCTCGATAAAGATACTGCAGGTTTTCATTCACCTGCCCTTGCTGCACCAAATACCGGCGCAGGCGATTGTCCGAAAGGTTTTTGATGACGAAAACGATCGAACCGAAAACAATCGCAACAATGAAAATATCGCTGTCCATAAGATTCTCCTTATTCTGGTTTTCTATTTTGGTATCCACTGAAATTGACAACTGTGCTGAATAAATGTTGCATATTCTGCAAAAAATAATTTTAGCAACATTTTATTAAAAAAATTGTCTATATTAAGGCATGGCTGATACGGGACAAAAAGCGCTGATCGAAGCAATTCTTCACGGCGATTCCAACGCCTATCGACAGTTCATCGAGCAATATAAAAACTTGGTGGCACATGTCGTCTTTCAACTTATCCCCAATCCAATCGACCGCGAAGATATTTGCCAGGATGTTTTTGTCAGTGCTTATCAACATTTGAAAGATTTCCAGTATCAGAGCAAGATTTCGACATGGTTGGCGAGGATCGCCTACTTCCGGTGTCTGAATTACCTTAAAAAGAGACGAGCGGTTCTGTTTGACGACCATACACCCGAGGAAATGACGTTCGATGATGTCGCATCCGCTTCTTTTGATCCCTATGAAGATACGGAGAAAAAGGAACGCCTCGTCCTTGTACGCGAAGCGCTCGCGCAAATGCCGATTGTTTATCGTACCATATTAACGCTCTATCATCTGCAGGAGATGAGCTATCAGGAGATTGGAAAGGTAATGGAATTACCTTCCGGCACGGTGAAAAGTTATTTATTTCGGGCGCGAACGCTTTTGCGCCAAAGATTAACCGCTGTAAATCAGGAGGAAGATGCGTGGTAACGCATTTGAATGATGAACGTGTGCAGGAACTGCTCGACGGTCAATTTCCGATTTTCGAACGTCGGGAAATCGAAGAGCATCTGAAAAGCTGCGATGCCTGTCGGGAGCGGGTGAGTCAATATGAAGAGCTCTATTCTACACTTGAAACCGCACCTGATACCGAATTATCCCGATCATTCGCCCGCACAGTATTGCGGAAGACAAACATTGAAGAAATCGGCAGTGTGCAGTTCGGCCTGACGCAGGTTTTTGCCGCCCTGGCCGCTGTGATTGTGGTGGTGAACACCCTGCTCTATTTTATTGAATGGAATTCGCTCAAGGGCATTGCCGCGGTAATCGGTAAAAGTCTGATCGCTTTTGTACCGGCACTGTCCAAGTCGGGATCGACGACCCTGCAGGATGTCGATATCAAAGGCAGTCTTGTTTTTATTGTCGGCGCAGTCATTCTGTTTTTGCTGTTCCTGTTCGATCGCTACCTTTTGCAGCCGCGATTCCGTTCTTCAAACTAGACCATCCCTTTTAGCCGTAGTTGAACATGATTGACAACAGAATTAAATAACAGGCATCATGTTTTGGTTGTTCTATTCACTTTTTCAGGATTTCATTTGGAACTTTTCTCTGCGTGAGGCGCTTTTCCCTGCATCTCCCCTGATTCATCTGAGTGCCAGCGCTGTCAACGATCTCATATGGCTGCCGCCGGCCATGGCCTTGCCGTTTCACCTCTTCAAGCTGGCCGGGCGCCTTTTTGACAACATTGTATTTCATTACCTTTTTGGTTTTATCATTTTTCTGTCGCTTCTGCTCCTGGGGCTTAATTTTACTTTGGCCTTCCGGCTTTTGTCGTTATTCATGGCTGCCTTTTTCGTACTTTGGATGTGGTATTGCTTCAAATATCGAGAAATACGACTGGGCTGGTGCGCCTTTGCCGTGGTCCTGATTCTGCTGATCAATCATTATCGACTGCAATTGGTGCCGCGCGCTATTCCGGTGAAAAAGGCATTGGTAATCATGTCCTTTAACAATAATACCCGCTATCCGGCATACGAAGACGAACGGACCATCCAACTCCTGCGCAC
>RPQV01000639.1 GCA_003818595.1 Calditrichota bacterium | reverse complement strand
TGGCATCCAGATGACTTATGGTGGTCGCCGTAGCAGGATCTGTCAAATCATCCGCCGGAACGTAAATCGCCTGCACCGAGGTAATGGAACCTTGCTTGGTGGAGGTGATGCGCTCCTGCAGCTGTCCCATTTCCGTCGCCAAGTTCGGCTGATAACCCACTGCCGACGGCATTCTTCCCAAAAGGGCGGATACCTCGGAACCGGCCTGGGTAAAACGAAAAATATTATCAATGAAAAGGAGCACATCACGTTTTTCGACGTCGCGAAAATATTCAGCAAGGGTCAGCGCCGTCAAACCAACGCGCAGGCGCGCTCCCGGAGGCTCATTCATCTGCCCAAAGACGAGAGCAACTTTGGATTCTTCCAGGTTTTGCGTATTGATAACGCCGGTCTCCTGAAACTCGCGATAGAGATCATTCCCTTCGCGCGTGCGTTCACCGACGCCGCCGAACACGGAAAATCCGCCGCGATAAATGGCGATATTATTGATCAGTTCCTGAATCAGAACGGTTTTTCCGACACCGGCGCCGCCGAAAAGGCCGGTTTTACCCCCTTTGGAATAGGGCTCCAAAAGATCAATGACTTTGATGCCGGTCTCGAGTATTTCCGTATGTGTTTCCAGATCCTCCATCTTGGGAGCATCACGATGAATTGACCATTTCTGCTCAGCCTGAATCGGGCCCCTTTCGTCGATTGGTTCTCCAATTATATTCAGGAGACGACCCAATGTACCCCGGCCGACAGGAACACTGATCGGAGCTCCCGTATCCTGCACGATCTGCCCGCGCTTCAGTCCGTCCGTCGAATCCATGGCGATGCAGCGGACAGTATTTTCACCTAAATCCTGAGCGACTTCGAGAATCAAACGACTGCCGTCATCCCGCGTCAACTGCAAAGCATTGCGAATATCGGGCAGATTACCTTTCTCGAAATATACATCTATAACAGGTCCGATGATTTGTGATATTTGTCCCAAGTTCTCCATGCATGGCTCTCCTGTGCTCTATCCCCGCAACGCCTCGGCGCCGCCGACAATTTCGCTCAATTCTTTGGTAATTGCCGCCTGCCGGGCTTTATTATAAAACAAAATCAGATCGTGGATCATCTCCTCTGCATTATCCGAAGCCAGTTCCATGGCCGTCATCCGCGCGCCATATTCGGCGGTTGCGGACTCGAGAAGCATCCGATACAGGGTGAAATATATACTCTTCGGCAGCAATCGATTGAGAATCTTTTGAGGATGCGGCTGAAAGAGCATGCCGCTGGGTTCAGGTTCTTCAAACGGCTCCATCACAATCGGCAGGAACTGTTTGACAACAATTTTCTGCTGCACAATTGTTCTAAATTCATTATATACCACATAAACACGATCAACATCACCATCAAGATACCGCTTGATCATTCGGCCGGCGATTTTTTCCGCCTGACTGATGTTCAGCCGATTGAAAAAATCCATATAGTTTGCAGCGATCGGATATTCCCGGCGACGAAAATAGTCATACCCTTTGCGGCCAATGGTCATCAGACATGGCTTTACCGGCAAATATTTCTCCAATTCAAGAACAGCTGAACGGATGAGATTGGCATTAAAGCTGCCGCACAATCCGCGATCGGCAGTGACCAGCACATAGCAGACATGACGGTTTTCACGTTCCTTAAAGAGGGGATGATCATTGATCAGACCCCGGCGCATTAAAATAGAAATCGCCCGATTGAGTTCTTCAGAATAAGGGCGCGTCTTGACCAGCTGTTGCTGTGATTTCCGCAGTTTGGCGGCAGCGACCAGTTTCATGGCGCGCGTAATCTGCTGAGTGCTCTTGACACTGGCGATCCGCTGTCTGATTTCGCGCAAAGTGGCCATAGCCTACTCGATCACAATACCTTCAACAAACTGTCTGCAGGCCGCCTGCAACCGTTCCTGCAAATCATCATCCAGGGTCTTTTTTTCTTTAATTTCGTCCAAAATATCCCGATGATGGGAATCCATAAATTCATGAAACAACTTTTCAATAGCGACGATGTTTTTAACGGCAAATCCGTCCAGAAATCCCTGAGTGCCTAGATAGATGACAGCCACCTGTCTCTCCACGGCGACAGGAGCATACTGCGGCTGCTTGAGCAGCTCGACCAGTCGCTGGCCGCGGTTCAGTTGTTTTTGTGTGGTTTTGTCCAAATCGGAACCAAATTTGGCAAACGCTTCCAATTCGCGATATTGAGCCAGATCCAGTCGCAGACTACCGGCGACCTTTTTCATGGCTTTGATTTGCGCATTGCCGCCGACGCGGGAAACAGACAATCCGGCATTGATCGCCGGACGAATGCCTCCGAAAAAGAGGTTGGGCTCCAAATAGATCTGCCCGTCAGTGATCGAGATCACATTGGTCGGAATATAGGCCGAAAAATCTCCCGCCTGGGTTTCGATGATCGGCAATGCTGTCAAAGAGCCGCCGCCGAGTTGATCGGATAATTTCGCCGCCCGTTCAAGAAGACGAGAATGAAGATAAAACACGTCGCCCGGGTAGGCCTCTCTGCCCGGCGGACGCCGCAGCAATAGTGAAAGCTGGCGATAAGCCCAGGCATGTTTTGAAAGATCATCATACGCAATCAGTGCGTGGCGGCCGCTATCGCGGAAATACTCACCAATCGCAGCGCCGGCATAGGGAGCGATATACTGCATCGGAGCAGAAGAATCAGCCGGTGCAACGATGATGATGGTTTTTTTCATCGCGTCATATTGCTGCAGTGTCGCAGCCAATTGAGCGACAGTGGATGCCTTTTGGCCGATCGCCACATAAATGCAGAAAACATCCGTATCACGCTGATTGATGAACGTGTCGATGATGAGCGCAGTTTTCCCGGTCTGCCGATCGCCAATGATCAGCTCGCGCTGACCCCGACCAATGGGAATCATGGCGTCAATAGCTTTAATGCCTGTCTGCAGCGGTTCTTTAACCATCTGGCG
>RPQV01000638.1 GCA_003818595.1 Calditrichota bacterium | reverse complement strand
TCGTTATCGTCATGGTCATTCTCAATACTTTTGCTCTCACTTTTGCCGACGCCCTCCCCAAGATTGCCAGTCGGCAAATCCATCTTGACTTTCACACCTCCGAATATATTCCGGAGGTCGGCAAAAACTTTTCCAAAGCACAATTTCAGGAAGCGCTGAAAGCAGGACATGTCAATTCCATCAATGTTTTCGGCAAGGGTCATCATGGCTGGAGCTATTATCCCACCAAAATCGGCAAGCAACATCCCAATCTAAGTTTTGATCTGTTGGGAGCAGAAATTGATGCCTGTCATGAAATTGGCGTATTGGCGCCGATTTATTTTACCGTCGGCTGGTCAGTCAATGATGCGCGAAACCACCCGGAATGGTGCGCCAGAAACAAAGATGGCTCGTATGTCACTTCCGCGCCGTGGGATTTTAATGCTGCGGATAATACGCCCAAACCGCCATTTCACTGGATCAATATGTGCGTCGGCACAGACTATCATCTGCTGATCATGAAGCAGGTTGAGGAGATTTGTCAAAAATATGCTGTCGATGGATTCTGGTTTGACATTTATCAGGTTGACCGACTTTGTTATTGCGCCTCCTGCATGAAAGCAATGCTGAAAGAGGGAGTCGATACAAATGATGTCGGCGCCGTTGCTCAATTCAACGCTCAGACCATGAAAAAGCATCAAAAGGAACTGTCGGAACTGATCCGGCGATATCACCCGGCTGCGACGATTTTTTTCAACGGCACAACCGCGATCCAGAGCTACAATAATTTCTGGCACAAAATGTATGAATATAACACCATGCAGGACCTTGAAGATTTGCCGACGACCTGGGGTGGTTACGACAAGCTTCCCATTCAGTCCAAGTTTTTTCTTCAAGCCGGATATATCATCACCGCGATGAGCGGCAAGTTTCACACATCATGGGGTGAATTCGGCGGATTTAAACATCCCAATGCCATTAAATATGAAGCCGCCTCCATGATTTCCTGGGGCGCCAACTGCAACTTTGGAGATCAACTGCATCCCTCCGGTTTGATGGACATGGCGACCTATAAAAATATCGGAGCGGGCTATTCCTATGTGGAAAAAATTGAAGAGTACGGTATTGGCGGCAAACCTATAGCCAATATTGCGCTGTGGAGAAGTTTTGATCAGGTACATGATGAAGGTCTTGCCAAGATGCTTCTGGAGGGCCATGTCAACTTTGATATTGCCAACGGCGCGGATGATCTGAGTCAATTTGACGTCATTTTGATACCGGGCATCGCCTGCCTTTCGCAAGCGGATGCCGATAAAATCAATGACTTTGCGCGACAAGGGGGCGGGCTTGTCGTTTTAGGGGAAGGCGCACTGGACAGGAACAAGGAAAAAGTTATTCTGGATATTGGCGCTTCTTATCTCGGCAAAGGAAGATTTGACATTGACTATTTGGTTGTTGGCAAGGAATTAAATTTCGGCCTTGTTGACAGCCCGTTTTTAAATTACGAGTCTGCCATCCGGGTGAAACCGGAGGGTAATACAAAGACTCTCGCAGCGATTCGGGAGCCATATTTCAGCCGAACTTATTTAAAGTATTCTTCACATCAGAACACACCCTATCAGTTGCAGGATGCTGAGCATCCCGGCATTCTGCAAAAAGGCAACGTGATTTTTTTTGCTCATGATCTCGATAAATTATATTATGTCCACGGCGCCCGTCTGCATCGTGATCTCTTTTTAAATGCGGTCAGGCTGCTTGATAAAAACCCTATGGTTCAAGTTGAACTTCCCAGCGCGGGACGGGTGAGCCTGCTCCATCAGCCTGACCAAAAAAGGTATGTGCTGCACTTGTTATATGGCCCGCCCATTCAGCGCGGCCGCTGCGAAGTTATCGAAGATTTGCCTTTTCTCTACAATGTTAAAGTCAGCGTAGAATTGCCGAAGAAAATTACCAAAGTTTATCTAGTCCCTGACTTAACCAAGCTGCAAGTGACCAAGCAAGAAAAGCGACTCGTGGTTACCATTCCTCAATTTCAATGTCATTGCGGAATTGTTTACGAGTATTTAGATTAATACAATTCTAATTCTAAGGAGATCTTTATGGACAAGGAACTATTTGATAAAGCTCTAAAAATGGCCCCTAATGATAGATTGACATGCAGAATTGATACTTGCCAGTATTGACTTTGAGGAAGAAGAAGTTCGTAATGAATGGATACAAGAGGTTCATGATATGAATTGCAATCAAATGGCCTAGGTGAACGGTTTTAAAATGCGGTAACAAGTCAAATTGAAAAAATAAAAATTCATCCAAGCGGGTACCTAATTGAGGATGATGAAATTTATAAAGCATACGTTCCTAAATTCCCCTTTAAAATTTTATTCACTTTTGAAAATAACATCATCTCCATCTGTGCAGTAGCCCACATGCATAGAAAACCGTGGTATTGGCAGCAAAGGCTGCGCTAACCCAAGCACGCACACGACACGCCAGACTGCCGCTCTGAACAAAGGTCGGGGAATTCTCGTTTGTCATGCAGTTCGCTATTTAAAAATCTATCGGGGCGTGCGTGTGGTGCTTTTCGTTATCTGGATTCAATTTTATCATAATCTCTCTAAAGCTCGCCAATCCCGCTTCTAAATTTTCAATGATTTCCACGGCAATATCTTCGGGATCGGGCAGGTTGTCCAAATCGGCCAGTGATTTGTCTTTCAGCCAGGTGATGTCCAGACTGGTCTTGTCTCTGGCGATGATTTCATCGTAGGCGAACTTGCGCCAACGCCCTTCCGGATTGGTCTCCGCGTTGAAGGTCTCTCGGCGCTTGTGGCGGTTGGCAGGATTGTAGCAGGTTTTGAAATCTTCAAGATCGTCAAATTTCAAGGGATTTTTCTTGAGCGTGTGATGAATGTTGGTGCGGTAGTCGTAATACCAGATTTCCTTTGTCCATGGCTCTTTGGCGGCGGGTTTGGCATCGAAGAAAAGAACGTT